>WGER01000030.1 GCA_015492645.1 Nitrospirota bacterium | reverse complement strand
TTAAGACAGCCTTCGCCCAAGTACTTCTACTTCATCTTTCCAGTGGACCTTGAGGCCAACAATTACTATGTTCAGGTGGGCATGGATTATTATCCACCCGGAGAGCAGGGCGATGCTGACATGATTGTGAGGTACTCAGGCTCGGTGTGTGACGGGGTGGTGCCCACTGAGAAAGTATGGTTACAGGCAAGAAAAGGAGAGATCAAATCAGGGGTAAATGGGTATTATTTTGAGATAGATCGCAACACTCCATATGAACGGATCTATTTGTCAACTCCAGAAGCGGGTTGTTATTATATCGGGGTTTTTGATATTTCCGGTGAATCTCAACTCAAAATAACCTTAAGTTTTGTCCCGAAGTAAAAAAGTCAACGATAATGGGTAAAGAAAGAGTATGGGGGATAGCCTTAATCTGCCTTCTGGTGCCTGTTTTTGTTGCTGGCTCACAGGAGAAAGATAATCGTGTGGTGGCAAAGATAGGAGAAAGAGAGATCACAGTTGAAACCCTTGAGAGGATTATTAATGGTTATCCGGAGCCGGTTCGGGAGGCGATAAAGAAGAACCCAAAGAAGAAGTCAAAACTCCTACTGAGACTGGTGCAGGGTATGGTGCTTGCTGAGAAGGCCAGAAAGGAGGGGCTTGACAGGGACCCTAAAATAAAAGAGAAACTCCAGATGGTGGTTAATGACTTTCTTGCAAGGGAGTACATCTCCTACAAGGTGGATAAGATGATAAATATCACGGACAGGGATATACAGGAGTACTATAAGGCGCATAAAGATGAGTACACTGTGCCGGAGAAGGTGAGGGCGAGACATATATTGATAAGGGTTCCGAAGGATGCACCTGATGCACAGAAAGAGGAGGCGAGGAAGAGGGCAGAGGAGTTGCTCCAGAGGCTCAGGGCCGGAGAGAACTTCGAGAAACTCGCTAAGGAGTATTCCGAGGATCCGGGTACAAAGGACAGGGGAGGAGACCTGGGATACTTCAGCCGTGGCAGGATGGTGAAACCCTTTGAGGATACCGCCTTCTCTCTTGAGCCGGGTCAGATAAGTGATGTCGTTGAGACAAGGTACGGTTTTCATATAATAAAGGTAGAGGATAAAAAGCCTGCCGAGGTGTTACCCTTGGAGAGGGTAAGGGAGAGAATCAGAAAGAAACTCCACGAGGACTTCAGAAAGGCTAAGGTGAAGGAGTTGATTGACAGGGCGATGGAGGAGGCGGGGGTGGAGATTTATTACGACAGAATATTCTCCCAGGAAAGTGGCACCCCTCAGACCTCCCCAGAGCAGGTGAAATAGGAGGAGAGGCAATATAAAGTGCGGCAATCTCATTAAGAGGATTGAGATTGCTATAGCCCTCTGGTCTCAATTCCTTTACACTGTTGATTAGAATGTCCGGCTCGTGCTCTCGCCTTTCACCATCTCAAAAGATTGCCTCGCTCCTTTGGCGATGAGGGAAAAGAACCTGAATGGACAATGGAAGTGTCTGAGGGTTCAGGTTTCTGTTATAATTAGGTATGCCTTCTGTAAAGAAGAATGACACAGAGGTCAGGACCTTTCAGGACGTACTCAGGATCCTGAGACAGAGGCCCGAGTGGCTTGAGGAACTCCGCCGCCTTATACTCACCGAGGAACTCCTTAGACTTCCCCAGAGGTTCGAGCAGATGGAAAAGAGATTTGGGCGGATGGAAAAGAGGGTTGACAAGATGGAAAGGGACATAGAGGTATTGAAGCAGGATGTGGCGGTGTTGAAGCAGGATGTGGCGGCCTTGAAGGGGAGTGACTTTGAGAGGACAATAAGGGAGAGGGCACCTGCCTATCTGGGAAGGCTTATCAGGAGGTGCAGGACTGTGAGTTTTGAGGCACTGGCGGAGTGGCTTGAGGATGCTGTTGACAGGGGTCTAATCAGTGAGGAAGAGAAGAACGATGCCCTTTTGGTGGATCTGGTAGCGAGGGGGAGGCTGAGGAGTGGCAGGGAGGTGATTCTGGCTGTGGAGGCGTCGGTGAAGGTGGATGTGGAGGATGTGGAGAGGGCCTCGAAGAGGGCGGAGGTCCTGAGGAGGGGGCTTGAGGCGGAGGTGATAGGGGTTGTGATAGGCAGGGAGAGGACTGAGAGGGCAGAGGAGAAGGCCGAGGAACTGGATGTCGTGGTTATATAGTGGATGTATTTATCCTCCAGGGTCATTTGGTATCCCTTAATTTGCCCGATAGAAATGACTGTTAGTCCTTACAAAGTCAAAGATTTTATGGGGATCCCCTGCCTTCCAGAGTCTTAATTAAAATCGGCAAATTCGGGTTTACATTAGTGCGTGCGATTTTCGAGTCAGTTAAAATAAAATTATAAGTCTATGGGACGGCCACTGGTATCCATAATTGTTAGGACAAAGGACAGACCCGTGTTCCTCAAGAGGGCCCTCAGGAGTATAGCCTCCCAGACCTACAGACCCCTTGAGGTGGTGATTGTGAACGATGGAGGGGAGGAGGTTCCACTTGAAGAGGTGAGAGAGATCCTGGGTGACATAAGGCTGAACTATATCAAACTCCAGGAGAACAGGGGACGGGCACCTGCTGCTAACATCGGGGTATCAGGGGCGACCGGACAGTACATAGGGTTTCTTGATGATGACGACGAGATATATCCTGAACATGTGGAGACAATCATGAATGCATTGGAGGGGGCTGAATATCAGGTGGCCTATACCGACACGGAGATGCTCATCCAGAGATATGACCCTGAACGCTCAGAGTATATGACAGTGGACAGGAGGGTCTTTTCAGTGGATTTCTCACGGGAGATGCTCTTAATTACCAACTTCATACCCTTCAACTCCGTGATATTCAGAAAAGACCTCTGGGATGAGATAGGGGGCTTTGATGAGACCCTTTGTATGTATGAGGACTGGGACTTTTTGATCCGGTCAGCCCAGAGGTATCCCTTCCATCATATCAAAAAAATCACTGCCAGATACTACCAGTGGAGCCGCCAGGAGCAGATAAACTGGGCAGACGAGGATATGGTAAAGAGGGAGACGATGAAGATAATCAGGAGATACTGGCATCTGATCCCCCCCGAGTTTGTGAAAGAGGTCGTAAACTCAAGGTGGGCACTCCTTTCAGAGAAGGAGTACCTCCTTGGTGAGATCAACAGACTTGAGAGGGAAAGGGGGTACTTCAGAGAGGTTATCGCTCACAAAGACAGAGAAATATTGCAGTTGCAGTCAGAGATAAGGGAGAGAGATGGTCTTATCTACAGTCTACAGCAACGGATAGGAACCCTTGAAAGTGAGATCAACACCATTACAGAGACCCTCGGATGGAAGTTGCTCGTCAGATACAGGGTTCTGAGGGAGAGGGTCCTGCCTCCTGGAACCAGAAGAAGAGGTCTCTATGACCTTCTGATAAAGGCCATCCGGGTGCTCCTCACAGAGGGGTTTACCTCCTTTATTAAGAAGGGCAGGAGAAAACTCGCCGATTTTATTGCTTCTCTGAGGATAGACCTTAAGAAGGGGATTGATATCCTGAGGCAGAGGGGTTTTTCAACTTTTATCAGGTATCTCTTCCTTTACCTCTTTCACGGAAGGAGGTACTTCAGAAAGCCGGTGGCCCTTTCAGAGGCAAAGGATGCCCTCTATCAACAGTGGATAGAAGAGAATGAGAGGTATGACCCTGATGAGGTGAAGAGGGAGATTGAGGGATTTCAGTACAGGCCGAAGATCTCAATCCTGGTGCCTGTTTACAATGTGGAGGCAAGGTGGCTCAACCAGTGTATTGAGTCAGTGAAGGGGCAGTACTATCCCAACTGGGAACTCTGCCTCTACGATGATGGATCAGAGTCAGAGGAGACCCTTCAGTGTCTCAGGCAATGGCAGGACAGGGATAGCAGGATCAGGGTCTCCTTCGGGACTCAGAACAGGGGTATCTCCTATGCATCCAACCAGGCCCTCTCCATGTGTACAGGAGATTTTGTGGCACTCCTTGACCACGACGACAAACTCGCCCCCCACGCCCTCTTTGAAGTGGTTAAATTACTCAACAGAGAGCCAGAGACCGATCTCATCTACTCAGATGAGGACCGGATAGAGGAGACCCCTGAAGGTGAAAAGAGGTTTGAGGTCTTTTTTAAGCCCGACTGGAGTCCTCACCTGATGTTCTCTTACATGTACATTGGTCATCTCACTGTCTACAGGAGGCAGTTGCTGGAGGAACTGGGGGGGTTCAGGTCAGAGTTTGACTACTCACAGGACTATGACCTCGCCCTGAGAGCGATGGAGAAGACCTCCCAGATCAGGCACATACCGAAGGTCCTCTATCACTGGAGGGTGATCAGTGGTTCAGCCGCGGCAGGGGAGAAACCCTTTGCCCGTGAGACCAATCTACAGGCACTGAGGGATGCCGTGAAGAGGAGGGGCTATGATGCAGAGGTGATGGAGTATCCCTGCTCCAACAGGGTCAGGTTCAACCTGAGGAGGTACCCGGGGGTCTCTATAATCATCCCCACTGACAACAGCCAGTGTATATTCAACTGCCTTGACAGGATACTCCAGAAGACCCTGTATCCGGACTACGAGATAATTGTGGTGACGAATTCTCAACTTGCCCGGGAGATAGAGAGGAGGTACAGTGGGCAGCAGAATGTCAGGTGTCTGAGGTTTGACAGGGAGTTCAACTTCTCCCTCAAGTGTAATGAAGGGGCAGAGGCATCCTCAGGGGAGTTCCTGTTATTTCTGAATGATGATGTAGAGGTTATGGATGGGGGGTGGCTGGAGGAGATGGTACAGGTATTTGAGAAGGGCAATGTGGGAGGTGTCTCTCCGAAACTGTTCTATGAGAATGACACCATTCAGTATGCCGGTATGGTGACAGGGGTGAGGGGGCTCGTCGGCACCGCCTTTCACTGTTATCCAAAGGACTCCTGCGCCTACTTTAATCTCATACAGGCTGAAAGAAACGTAATGCTCCTGTCAGGGGCCTGTATGATGGTACCCAGAAAGGTGTTTTTTGAGGTGGGCGGTTTTGACTGTAAGAATGTGCCGATAATGCATTCTGATGTTGACTTCTGTTTCAGGTTGATAGAGAGGGGATACGAACTCATCTATACACCCTTCGTGTCGCTGAGACATATCGGTCATCTCTCACTGAGGCAGAAAGGGCTCAAGAGGGATAAGTCGGATGTGTATATCCTGAAAAGGTGGGGTGATTACCTGAGTCATGATCCCTTTTTTCCAGAGAATATGAAGTTTCTTGTCTATGAAGAGGGGAGAGGTCACTACCACCTCCAGGCAGGCAGACAGCAGGAGAGGTTTCTTAACGCCAGAGATATACTCCTCGTATCCCACGATCTGAGCCTGAGCGGTGCACCAATACTGCTCTTCCAACTCGCCAGATACCTCAGGCAGAGGAGCTACTTCGTTATGGTCCTCTCACCCTTTGAAGGTGATCTCCTTGACAGATACCGGGCAGAGGAGATACCTGTAATGGTGGACTCAACCATACTGGATGAACCGCCCTTTGAGGCAAAGAGGGTTATTGGTAATTTCGATCTTGTGCTGATAAATACCGTTTTTATGTGGCCCATGGTCTTTACTGCAAAGGAGATCGGTTTACCAGTGATATGGATGGTGCATGAATCCAGGGCAGGGCAGCAGATGGTGGAAAGGGATAAAAGGATACAGGGGGCCTTCTCTATGGCAGATGAGATAGTCTTTCCCTGCAGGGCCACCCTCTCGCTGTATGAGAGGTTCAGCAGGGATGAGAACTTCAGGATCATCCCCTATGGAACCATGCCCGTTGAGTTTGAGGATAGAGACAGAAGGTCCGGAGACGACAGGTTTGTGATACTTCATGTGGGGAGCATAGAACCGAGAAAGGGACAGGATATACTGCTGGATGCCCTCCGGAGGTTACCTGATGATGTCCAGGAGAAGACAGAGGTCTATTTTATAGGCAGAAGGCTTGACAATTCTGAAGGCAGGGTTTTTTATGACAGATTCCAGAAGAGGATATCAGGTATGAAGAATATCAGGTTTGTGGGAGAGGTGCCCCACGAGAGGATCGTGGACTACCTCCAGATGGCCGACCTGTTTGTCTGTTCCTCCAGGGACGAGGTCTTCCCGGTGACGATTATGGAGGCGATGTCTGCAGGCAGACCGATAGTGTCCACTGATGTGGGTGGGATATCGGAGATGATAAGAGATGCGGAGGAGGGGTTTCTGGTGCCAGTGGAAGACGCAGATGCCATCGCCGACAGGATACTCTATCTCTACAAAAACCGAGAAGAACGGGACAAACTGGGACGGAAGGCCAGGGAGAGGTTCTATAAGGAGTTTACCATTGAGAGGTTCGGGGAAAGGATGCTTTCGGTGGTGAGGGAAAGAATAGGGGAAAGTGAGGTCGGTGAGACACATAATTGAGAGGGTGAAGAGGGAAGGGTTTTACACCCTTTTCTTAAAGACTGCCGATTACGCAAAGAGGGAGGGAATGGGAGGGTTGCTCAGGAGGGTCCTTCAGGAATTCAGACCACCAGTCGGAAGTTCAGACCCCTACCAGAGATGGATACAGGTAAATGAACCCACCCCCTCTGATCTGAAAAGGCAGAGGAGGGATTCAGAGACCCTGCGGTTAAGGCCCCTTATAAGTGTGGTAACACCTGTGTTCAATCCTGATCTGGAGGTGTTTGAAGAGATGGTACGGTCTGTCTTGGCACAGACCTATCCGTACTGGGAACTCTGCCTCGCCAATGCATCCACGGATGAGAGGGTTGGGGAGATTATAAAGAGATATGCTGAAGGGTATCCTGCAAAGATAAGGGTCAGATTCCTTAAAGACAACAGGGGGATTGCGGGCAACTCAAATGAGGCCCTCAGTCTTGCAAGAGGTGACTTTGTTGCCTTTGTTGATCACGACGACCTCATTGCCCCCTTTGCCCTGTATGAGGTTGTGAAGGCGATAAACAGGATGCCTGATGTGGATCTTCTTTACTCTGACAGGGATATTGTTACCCCTGAGGGTGAGAGGGTGCATCCCTTCTTCAAGCCCGACTGGTCCCCGGACCTCCTCCTCTCTCAGAACTATCTCTGCCATCTTGCTGTGGTGAGGAGAGAACTCCTCGACAGAGTTGGAGGTTTTCGTGAGGGATTTGAGGGTTCTCAGGACTATGACCTGTTTCTGAGGATTACCGAACAGACAGACAGGATTGTACACATCCCGAAGGTCCTTTACCACTGGAGGGTCACCAGAGGCTCCTCCTCTATGGATTCAGAGGCAAAGCCCTATGCATATGTCTCGGCAGAGAAGGCCCTCAGGGATGCATGCCTGAGAAGGGGCTGGGATGCCCTGGTTGAGGCAGGAGAGACAAAGGGGTATTACAGGGTGAGATTCCTCCTTAAGGACAGACCAGAGGTCTGTATCGTGGTCCTGCCTGAGTTGTATGACACAGCGATGACCGAGGGGTGTGTCCGTTCTATAAATGAGAACACATCCTCCGAAGGCCTCATTGTTAAGGTGATCGCCACAGATGAGAAAATGGAAAAGGGATGGGATGGTATCGAGGTGATAAGGGCAGAAAGGGGCAGTGAGACCGAAATAATCAACAGTATTGTCTCTTCAGTGCATGCTCGGATTTTGATCTTTATGAGAAACCCGATAAGGGTGATCACAGGGCGATGGCTTGAGACACTGGTGGCCCCTTTACAGCAGAGGCATGAGATAGGTGCAGTCGGTGGAAGGCTCATCCGGACGGACGGAACGGTCCTGTCAGCAGGGGTGTATATAAACAGGGACGGGAGATTGGTACATCTTCATGCCGGCCTGCCTCAGGATTCACCTGGATACAACGGGTTTCTCAAATACAGGAGGAATGTCTCTGCGGTGACACACTGTATTGCCCTGAGGCGTGAGACCTTCCTGGAGGCAGGGGGCTTTGAGAGGGGGTTTAATCACTACAGGGAGGTTGACCTCTGTCTCAGATTGAGGCAGAGAAACTACTACATCCTCTATGACCCAGAGGCGTCCTTTCTTTATGAGGGTGAAGAGACCGAGGTATTAGAAGATGAACGGGAAGAATTTTTAAAGAGGTGGAGAGAGGTCCTCTCTGATGGAGATCCATACTACAGTCCCAACCTCTCTGAGGATGGCAGGTTTGCTATCAGGATGTGACACATCTGTCCAAAATAGGATTGAGGCACAGGCGGTATGCCTCAGAAACACAATTAACGGACAAATTTTAAAGTAGACTAACCTGTTCAGTACACTCAGGTCCAGAGTGTCAGTCCAGTAGTATAGGCAGTTTGAAAGAGTTTATTTTCAAAGGTGTCCTGAATTCTGTTTCTTCGGCACACCGCCTGTGTATACTATCGCAGGTTATTTTGGACAGCAGTGAGGATGTGATTTATCGTAAAAAGGGTGAAAGGGGCAGTTTAAGGGAAAAGACAGAATACTCCTTCAACAGACTCATCATCACATTAATGAAACCTTCTGGAACGGCCTCTTCCTGGAGAGAATCCACCACGGTCTCCATTATCCTGTCCCATGTGAATTCATCAAAGAGGGCATCGAGATTTCTCTTTATCTTTCTGGTCAAAGACTGGTCCTGGTACAGTCTTGTGATGGCTGCTGTAACTGCTTCAGTGTCGGAAGGGGGGACGACGATACCGAGTTCTTTCTCCCTGATTATTTCAGCCCATACGTCTCCATCGGTATGTATCATTGGCAGTCCACAGTAAAGGTAATCGAGGTTCCTGGTCCTGAAGGAGAACTCTGTCTCAAGAGACAATGGATGGAGGGTTATGCCTGCATCAGCCTCAAGTAGATACTCTGTACGTTCTTCATAGGGTACCCAGTCAGGGTTAAAGAAGACATTTCTGTCCCTTATCCCTAATTCCTCAGACAATACCATCGTCTCCTTTGCCCTGGATGGGATGTAACCCGAGGGTGCCCTCGTTCCCATAAAGTAGAGTTTCACCTTTTTGTTCTCCTGCCAGATGGTCCTCATCGCCTTAATAAGGGTGAGAGGATCGAGCCAGTCCCATATACCTCCCCCCCATATCAGAAGGAAATCATCCTCCTCAATACCCTTCACAACGCCCCTCAGGACCTTTTTCCTCTTCTGTGGCCTTCTGGAGGGGTATCCGAAGGGGACAATGTAGATGGACTTCCGGGAGAGGTCCGCAGAAGCGGCATAGAGGAGACCCTTCAGGAAGGTCTCCTGTCTCGGATTTGCCACCCAGAACTTGGGAAAGACCCCTGCATAGACCTTCATTTTGTGGGGATGGAAGATCTGTCTGAGTCTGAAGAGGACCCTTTCGTAGGGGTTTGCACCCCTAAGGTGGGGGACCTCAAAGTGGGTGAATGTGTAGAGGTCTGCTATCAGGTCTTTTCTTGCCCCGAGGAGACAGACGAGGAGTGTGATAAGAGGGCCACCACCTCTTATTATTATCTTCTCTGAAGATCCTGTATATTTCAGGATGCTTTTTGTAGAGAGGGTGTCGTAATGGAATAGAGGGGGTTCTTTAAATCGGGGGCTCTTTCCGAGGACAGTAACTGTATAACCACTCCTGGCCAGACGGTCTGCAATCTCCCTGTATCTTATACCAGGGCCTGCAACTGTGTCACCTATGATGTCATTTGTTATCAGGAGTACCCGCACCCTGCACCTCCTTCAGAATCTCCTCTGCCTTTTTTATGTCTCCTCTGAGATAGTAGGACCTTGCCATCCCGAGCAGGACCGTCCTCCGGGATGCACCTCTCTGAACGGCCATCCTGTAGTACCTTTCAGCCTCTTCTTCTTTTCCCTCATATACAAGGATGTTACCCATCGTGAGATAGGGGTTCCTGAAAGGGGGTGAATGAAGAAGTGCCTGTCTGGCAAGTTTCTCGGCCTCCTGCAGTCTGCCCTTGAGAAGCAGGACCTCAGCAAGGTCTGCCAGGACAAGGGGGTTGTCAGGATCGGACTCCCTCGCCATCTCAAGCATCCTCTTCGCCTCTGATGGTTTCCTCTCCCTCAGCCTGATCTGGGCAATGCCGTAGTATGCTGGTGCATGCCCCGGGACCAGTTTTAGTGCCTCCATATAGTAGGACTCTGCACGCCGGTGATCGCCTCTTCTCAGATATGCATCGCCAAGGAGGGTCAGAATAGATGCCTTCTCGACATCCCTCGATGGCATCTGGAGTGCCAGTTTGAGTTCCTTTATAGCCATCTGTAACCTGTTTTTCTGCATGAGGTAAAAACCCTTCAATGTCCTGTAGAATACATTATCGACAGTGGTCCTCTCCATGAGTGTAAGCAGACCCTCTGTGACGCCTGTGTCTCCAGTATAGAGGTTAATCATACCGAGTGAGAAGGCGGCTGATGTAAAAAAGGTGGGTTTTCTCAGTTTTGCACTCTCCTGAATCGCCTTCCTGTAATAGGTCCTGGCACTCTCAAACTCCGTCCTGCTGAGATAGTAATTACCCAGGGCCACCATTGCCCTGATATTTGACGGTGCCTTCTTGAGGGTATCCATCCAGAGAGTGGAGGAGTCCCTGTAAGTGAGATTCCTCTGAAAGGTGAGGCCACCCAGAAGGAGGCTCAATATGATGGCCGCTGTCCATGCCTTTGGATAACTTGGACTCTTCAGGAATCTCATTACGAGGTATGAGACAAGACCGAGCAGGAGTCCTGTAAGGGGTAGATAGTTGCGGTGTTCAAAGTAGATATCAGAGCCTATGGCTATAAAACTCTCGAGTGAGATAGAAAGGAAGTACCAGAGTAACCCGAAGGAAAGGAGGGGGACCCTTTTATGGAAGAGGATTGAGGAGATGAGGATTATCAATATGATTAAAAAGGCCAGGAGTGTATGGGGTGGGTCAAGAAATCCCTTTGAGATGGGATATCCCCAGTAGTCGAAAACCAGCAGTCCTGGCAGCGGAAGGAGTATGAGGAACAGGTATCTGCAGATGACCCTGAACTCGGTGAGGATGTGTTCCTTTGGGCTCCAGAATGCATCAGTAGCAACCCATGGATACTGCTCCACAGGGACGTTGAACTTCTCCGTAAAGATCGAAAGCAGTTGTTTGAGGGTATCTCCAAGGCCAAGCATAAAGAATGAGATAGAAATGGCAGCACCCCCGATAATCAGGGCAATAAGGGCCCTCCTGAGGAAGGCCCTTCTCTGATCAGAGGCACTGATAAAGAAACAGTCATAAAGGAGTATAAGCAGAGGGGCTACAATCGCGTTTTCCTTTGACAGTACTCCCAAGAGCATAAAGGAGAGGGAAAGGGTATACAGAGGTGCCTTCATAAATAAACTTTTAGAGGTGACTGCATAGTAGTAGGAGATCAGGGCCAGGAGGACAAACATACATGCAAGGGATGCCATCCTCTGTACAATATAGGTGACCGCATTTATATTGAGCGGATGGAGTGCAAATGTAACCGAGATGAGTACTGATGCGGAGAAGACGACTCTCCGATCTAAATCAAAACGCCTCAGTGTGAGGTGGGACAGCCACAGAAGCAGCAGTGAGTTTATACCATGGATAATGAGGTTAACAATACGGTATGCAAGGGGGTTCAGACCACCTATTGTCTGATTCAACCTGAAACTGAGCATGGAGATGCTCCTGTACCCGGCAATACTGGAGAGGTCATCTATACTCAAACTCCGATTAACGACTATATCGTCAAGTGCCCAGGGTCCATTAAGGGCCGGTGAATAGGAGAGAAATATTGCAAGGAAGACAAACAGGGTGGCATACAGATACATCCCCCCTTTTTCCTCTGGACTCTGTGCTTTCTTTTTCTTGCGAGACATAACTATTCATTATATCAGTTCATGGAGAACAGGTGGGAGTCTCCGTGAGTCTTTATAAAAATCTCTGATTTTCTAAAGCGATAATTTATATTTCTTAATCAAAAATTTCTTTTAGATTAATAATTGATTTGAATTAAAAGGTTTTTTATCGTGGGGTCTGGTCTAAACATTTGACATTTAATGAAAAATATGTTAAAATTTTGGCATGGCAAGGCCCTTAAGAGTAGTCTGCAGTGACGCCTTTTACTATCTCCTTGTAAGGGGGCATAGAGAGGAGGAGATATTCAAAGAGGATAAAGACAGAATGGTCTTTATGAAGAAACTGAAAGAGACACTCCAGAAGTACTCATTCCTCTGTTATGCCTACTGTCTGACACCGAAGGGGTATCACCTGCTTGTAAGGACGCCTCTGCCAAATATCTCGGAGGGGATGCATTATCTCAATTCAGCCTACGCAAACTGGTTCAGGAATAAATACAGGATAAAGGGGAGTATATTTCAGGGCAGATACAGGTCTCTGGTGATAGAGCCTGAAAGATATCTCCTTCTGCTTACCGCATACATACATCTGGTGCCCCTGAAGGAGAAACTTGTGGTAGATATTGATGCCTACCCCTGGAGCAGTTATGGTGACTACATGGGGTGTGAGAAAACAATAGAGGGGCTCAGATACAGAGAAGTCCTTCATAGACTTGACAGAAGCCTCAAGAGGGCCAGAAGCAGATATAAGAGGTTGCTGGGCGAGGTCTCCGGATTTGAACCCTTCAGGGCTGCCCACAGGGGGGTTATTCTCGGAGACAGGGGGTTTATTAACAGACTCATCTCAGATAATATTCTACCTGAGGACCGTTACAGAGATTTAATAAGGTATACACCAGAAGAGATATACAATGTAATTATTTCAGAATTTTCAATCAGCAGGGAGGAGATCTTTCTCAGAAAGAGGGGTAATGGACTGAGGCAGTTGAGCCTTTATATGCTTAAGAGCCTTACACCTCTTACACTCAAAGAGATAGGCAGGCTGTATGGAATGGACTATGCAGCAGTGGCTCAGGCATGCAGGAGATTTGAATTACGTATGGCATCTGACAGTGACCTCTCAGAGACCTACAGGAGGCTTCTTGAGAGATTGAGGCAGAGGTATGGGCCATAGGGTGGGTATAAGTATTGAAAATGGTTCCCTCAAGGTCGTGTACACCAAGCAGAGGGGTGGAAAGACCATTGTGGAAGAGGTGTTCAATATACAGGAGCAGGGGGTTGAAGACTACCTGAGATCAGAAAAAAACAGGGAATTTTACCTGAACATACACTTTCCAGACCTGTTCCAGGACACCTTTGTACTGCCACCGGCAAGGGGTAAGGCACTACAACTGCTGATAGAAAGGGAACTCCACGCCCAGAATCCTGATGTATCAGAATGGCTTTACTCATATTTCATCACCGGTCAGAAACTCACAGAGGCGCAGCCCCAGACAGAGGTCCTGGTCTTTGCGATACCGAGGGCCTCTGTGGACAGATATCTACACATCTTTCTGGGATTCGGCAAAAAGGTGGAGGCCCTGATCCCAAATTACCTGCCCCTTCTCAACCTCATTCCAGAGGTTGACACCCCTTCCCTGTTTGTTTTCCGGAGGGCGGAAGACAGGGCTGTGCTCCTCTGTTACAGAGGTGTTCTCTATCTTTTAAGGAGACTCCGTGGTTCTCCTCTCTGGTTGGACGACTCGGACATACAGAGCATAAATATGACAGTCAACTACTCCAGGCAGAGGCTTGGTCTTGTGCCTGAGGTGGTATATCTCGTGGGACAGCAGGAGGTCTCAGAGGACCTTTCAACATTACCAGTTATACCCCTCAGCAGTCTTGTAACTCCCTCTGTTGAGTTTTCACAGTCCCTTAAGGCTACCGACATGGTAGAGTATATCCTCCCCATTGCGACAACACTGAAAAGGAGGGCATCCCTTCTGAGCCCTCTCCTCAGGAGGGGGGTCCCACAGGAGAAGATGTTCCTGCCAGGGGATTACCGATTCTACAGAAATGTCAACCGGTATCTCACTGTATCCAGCCTGCTCATGGCGGTCCTTTCAGCATTTCTTGTGGCTGTTTTGCCTGTGAAACTGAATGAGTTGAAGACTGTAAGAGACTCCATCAATATGTTGAGGGGGGAGGTGTCTGATATACGGCAGATAAATGCCGTATATCAGAGAGAGTTTCAGAAGTGGAAGGGTTATGAGGAGAAGATCCAGACCCTTCAGTCGTTGATGAGAGAGACCTCTCCGGCAGAGTTCTTTATAAAGGTCTCGGAGACAGCATCTGGCATCACAATTGACCAGGTAAAGGTTGAACGTCAGATGAACAGCCTCTCATTTACTATAAAGGGAAGGGTAGACGGAGAGGGTCTCCTGCAAAGGCAGAGGACCTTAAGGGCCTTCATGGAGTCTCTCAGCAGCACAGGCATAAAGATAAGTGGTGAGACCTTCAGGCTGGATGAGGGGACTTTTATCATTGCAGGGACACTTGAGGAGATGCGATAGGATGTATTTCTATATAATCAAGAAGAAACTCATCCTTTATCTGTTAATTGGGGTAATTGTCTCTGCGCTGATAGGGCTCACCACAATTGTGATATATGAGACAGAGTTGCTGAGTGAGTACAGGACCATGCTCCAGGTGATTGCCGGCAAGAGGGAGTATATGTTAAAGGAGATAGAGAGGATAAGAGGGAATATACAGAAGGCATCTGTGATGGTTCCGGTGAATACATCAGCAGAGGAGGCGATTCTGCAGAGAGTCGATCAGATCAGGCTCATGCCTGGACTGTCAATGGGGCTACATGGTTTTGTAAGGGAAGACGATACAGTAAAGATGCCGGTTACAATAACCTATCGTACTGAGGAGTTTCTCAATCTACTAAAGGTGCTACAGAGGCTCAGGTTCAACTCCTACCCCCTTTTTTACTATGAAAGTATAATAGTGGAGGCCTCGCCATCCAGGGACTCACTGCAGTGTACTATAAAGGGATATCTCCTGACGCCCCTATTGCAGGGTGGTCTCAGCAGTGGAGGATGATATGAGAGGTCTGGAGTTACTTAAGACCACAGTTCTGCTTCTTCTGCCCCCTTTATTGATGGTCCTCTCATTTCTCCTCAGCCGGAGTATTGTGAAGGAGAGGATGGTCTCGGAGGAAGAGAGGAGACTCTATAAATACATCTCAGAGGTGAGAGAGGTTCCTGAGATACCAGAACCACCCACCCTTGAAGTGCCTTCCTTTGTTAAAGACCCCTTTGCTATTGTAAAGAGGGTTATGGCAGTGGTAAAGGAGAGAAAGGAAGGGAAGACAGTAATAGAAAAGAGACCTCCTGAATGGGACCTCAAACTGGTTGTGGTGAGTAGAAAAAAGAGACTGGCTGTGTTAAACGGTATCACAGTCAAGGAAGGGGATACAATTGATGAGTACCTGGTAAGAGAGATTGGGGAGAACTATGTGGTACTACAGAAGGGTGATGATAAAAGGAAGGTCTTTATAAAGACTGGAGGTTAATATGAAACTCAAAAGAACCCTTTACTCTGGATTCTACTTGATTATGGCAGTTATACTGCTCTCCTGTGCGGGTATAAAGGAGAGGGAGGTTGTGAGAGAGGAGGTCGAGACCGCTCCTCCACCGGCCCCTGCCCTACCTCCATCCGGCTCTGAACAGGGTTTTGGTGAGAAGGTGGTTGTCTCAGAGCCCGTGTTTATCCCCGCAGAGGAGGGTCTCTCGCCATTGAATGAGCCTGTAAGTATATCGGTCAGCGGGGCCCCTCTGAGGGACGTCCTCCGTTCTATTGCTGATGCAGTGGACCTGAATCTTGTCCTCCAGAGGGGGGTTGACCCTGAAACGAAGGTGACCATCTCCCTCAGAAACGTTTCGGCCAGGGAATCGATCGAGATCATTATCTCATCTACAGATTATTTTTACGAGATAAAGGGCAATGTGCTCTATGTAAAGGCCACTGATACCAGGGTCTTTGAATTCGGCCATACCCCTGTGGTACAGAGATACAGTATAGAAGTAGGAGGTGACATCCTCGGCACAACCGGCACAGAGACATCTCAGATAAAGGGGAAGGTTTCTCTGAGCGGGAATTCTTCCGAAAGAACGATGGATATCTGGACGGCCATTGAGAAGGGCCTTGAGCAGATCCTTCAGGACAAGGACCCTGCCTCGCCAAAGGGGTCCTTCAGCATCAACAGGATGACAGGCACAATAGTGGTGACTGGCACAAAGGGCCAGTTAAAGAGGGTGCAGGAGTACATAGAAAAACTGAAGGCGGTTCTTAACAGACAGGTGGTGATAGAGGCGAGGATTGTTGAGGTGAGGCTGAAGGAGGGGTTGAGATACGGAATAAACTGGGACAGCCTCGGTAATCTCACCTACGGGTTCAGGGCAAAATTTAACAACTTTGCTGAGATAGTAAAGTCTGAGGAGCCGAATATCGAACTCTCAATAACAAAGTTTAACTTTAATGCCCTTCTGAGGGCACTTGAAGAGATGGGAGAGGTGAGGGTCCTGTCAAATCCAAGGGTTAATCTCATGAACGGCCAGACAGCGCTCCTTACAGTCGGCAGGAGTACAGACATCATATCAAGGGTACAGACCACAACCACCACTGCGGCGACCGCTGCCGGTACCCAGGTCACCTTCTCCACTGAGACGGAGAGCATACTTTCAGGTATAATTATCGGGATAGCACCCTATATACATCAGGATGGCACTGTCTCCATGACAATCACGCCGATTATATCCGAACTGGTGGGCCTTGAGAGGAGACAACTGGGAGAGGTCGGACAGAACAGGATTGAACTCACCCTGCCGACTGTTGACCTCAGAGAACTGAGCACCACAGTGAAGGTGAGGGATGGAGAGATGGTGGTCATAGGTGGACTAATCTCCACCAAAGAGGAGACCAGAGACAATCAGGTCCCCTTCCTCGGCAGACTCCCTCTGATAGGATCGATCTTCAAGAGTCATAGCAAACAGAAGGCGAGGACAGAACTGGTGATAATGTTGAAACCCACTGTGTTAACCCTGAGGGAAGGTGTCTAAGAGAAAGAAGATAGGAGAACTGCTGAGGGAGAAGGGGCTTCTTACAGAGAAGCATGTAAGGGTTGCACTCTCTCAGCAGAGGGTTACAGGAAAGTTCCTTGGCGAGACCCTTGTCAGCCTGGGCTTTGTTACCTCCAAGGAGATAAGCGAGGTGCTTGCCGAACAGTACGGTATTGCCTATATAGACCTGAGGGAACACCCTGTCTCAGAGGATGCACTCAGGATGGTACCAAAAGATGTGGCAGACAGAGGAGAGTTTATCCCGATCGAGATAAAGGATGGACAGTTCCACATTGGTGTTATTGACCCTAACAATATAATGGCAATTGATACTGTTTCAAGGCTGACGAGACTTCCGGTGAAGGTATGTCTGGTTGATGCAGAGGCCTTTTACGACGTAAAGGAGAAGGCATACTTCTTTCTTGAAAATCCTATCCAGAAGAACCTTGACAAAACGATTGAGAGACTGAAGAATGAGGTTACGGCAACTCATATATCAACCCTCACAGAACTGATCCTTATGGATGGGATCAGAAAGAACGCCACAGATATACATATAACTCCATCACCTGAGAGTGTCCATGTCTTCTACAGGGTGGACGGTGTGCTTCATCACGCCTTCTGTTTCCCAAGAAGGGCCCATTCTGGTGTGGTATCAAAGATAAAGGTGATGTCTGAACTGGATATTGCAGAACAGAGACTCCCACAGGATGGTTCTTTCAGGTACCCCTTTCTCGGCAGGTACTATGACATGAGGGTCTCTACAGTGCCTACCATATATGGAGAGAACGTTGTGATAAGGATACTACTGGGTGCCCTCCCGCTTCTGAGACTTGAGAGACTGGGTTTTGAACCAGATGAGACAAAGAAGTTGAGATACCTCTTCTCCAAGCCATACGGTATTATTCTCATAACAGGACCAACCGGCAGTGGAAAGACAACCACCCTATATGCTGCATTGAGGGAGATCGACCTCCTTGAGAAGAATGTGATAACAGTGGAGGACCCAGTTGAATACAGGATCAGTTTGATAAAGCAGACGGAGGTCAACCTGAAGGCAGGATATGACTTTGCGATAGCAGGCAGAAACTTTATGCGACAGGATCCTGATGTGATGTTGATAGGAGAGATAAGGGATCAGGAGACGGCTACCATTGCTGTGAGGGCATCAATCACAGGACACCTTGTACTGAGCACCCTTCATACAAATGATGCGGTTACTGCTGTGCCCAGGCTTCTTGACCTTGGTGTTGACAGCACACTCCTTTCCTCGTCTCTGCTTGCAGTGCTCTCCCAGAGGCTTGTGAGGAAGATATGTCCCTACTGCAAGACCGAGACGGTTGTAACTGATGAGCAGGCGAGTAGATTGAGATTCTCAGGGGTGGAGGAGATCCCTGAAAGGGTTTACAGGGGAGAGGGGTGTGAATTCTGCGGTCTTACAGGGTACATGGGGAGGACCGCCATTGGAGAACTCCTTATGATAGATGGAGAGGTCAAAGACCTTATCTACAGCAGGGCACCCGCAGGAGAGATACAGTCAAGGGCTGTACAGTCAGGTATGAGACTCTTGATTGAGGACGGGATGGAGAAGGTGAAAAAGGGGATAACCACAGTGGAAGAGGTGATAAGGGTGGTGGGCTGATATGCCTTATTTCAGGTACAGGGCGGTTGATGAGATGGGCAGGGTGGTGAAGGGTGTGGTGGAAGGCACGGAGGTCTCGGCAATAGAGTCGTCCATAAGGGGGGCTGGTCTTTATCCGATTCAGATCAGGAGACTCAGTCCATGGATGGCCCGGACGAAAGCCCTCCTGAGGGGCAGGGTAAAGAGAAAGGATATCATTGAGTTCTCCAATAACCTATCGGTGATGCTGAGGGCAGGCATTCCCCTTCTGACTGCCCTTCAGGATATAGCCTCGACCACAGAGAATAAATACTTCAGGGAGAAGATAGTTGCCATCTCCAAGATGGTCCAGATGGGGGCAACCCTGTCAGAGGCGGTAGAGGCCCACCGAGACGTGTTCCCTGACATCTTTATCAGGCTTGTTAGGGTCGGTGAGGAGACGGGCCGTCTTGACCAGAGTCTGAAGGACATCTCTGAGCATCTACAGAGGATTGAGTCCCTTGCATCAGCAGTAAAGAGGTCACTCATATATCCAATCTTTACCATCGTGGCCACCCTGTCTGCAATGATATTCTGGCTCGTGTATGTATTACCCAAACTTGCGAACCTCTTCAGGGAGTTGAACCTTGCACTGCCACTTCTCACAAGGGTGATAATGGGTGTGAGCGAGTTTACGAAGAACAACTGGTTGTGGATCCTCTCTGTGCCGGTGGGTCTGTTTGTCCTGTACAAACTCCTGAAGAGGAACCGGAGGTTGAGACTCAGGTTTGACAGGGCAAAACTGAAACTGCCCCTGATTAAACTGATAGTACATAATAAGATACTTGCCATATTTTCTGAACAGATGAGGATACTCTTAGTGGCAGGTATAGGTATAGACAGGGTCTTTGAGATAGTCTCGGAGGTGCTTGGGAATGAATATGCAAAGGAGGCGGTACTGGCAGTAAGGGATGATGTGATGGCAGGTGATACCATCTCAGAGGCCCTCCGGAGACATGATGTCTTTCCATTGATGTTGGTCAGGATGGTCCATGTGGGTGAGCAGACAGGGGCCCTTGATGAACAGTTTTCCTTTCTTTCAGAGTACTTCATTAACAGACTGGAGGATATCAGTCAGAAGATCGGCAAACTCCTTGAACCGATTGTGATAGTTATATTGGGATTGTTCTTTATACTCGTGATACTCGGTCTTCTTATACCTGTCTATGACCTTGTCTCAAAGATAGGGATGGGAGGGTAACATGAACTTCCTTGACTACTATGGACTCAAGGAAGACCCCTTCAGGCTTACACCCGATCCAAAGTACTTCTTTCCCTCTGAGTCACATAACCTCGCCCTGAAGGCACTCGAGTATTCCATGGAGCAGGCAGAAGGCTTCTGTGTGATAGTGGGTGAGCCGGGCACGGGTAAGACCACCCTGCTGAATGTCTTTATAAGGGAATGGGCCGAAAAGGCAAAGGTGGCGCTTGTGCTGACTCCTCGGCTGTCACCGGAGGAGTTCCTGTCTGCTGTGCTGGATGAACTGGGGCTTGATATTGCTGCTGGCAATAAAAATGAACTCTTGAGGGGATTCAGGGATGTCCTGATAGGCAATGTCCAGGAGGGCAGAAAGGTGATTATCGTGGTGGATGAGGCCCAGAATCTTCCCACCGAGACACTGGAAGAACTGAGACTCCTCAGCAACCTCGAGACCGATAAAGAAAAACTCCTCCAGATTGTCCTGGTTGGTCAGCCTGAACTGGAACAGAAGTTGAGGTCTCCGCTGTTGAGACAACTGAACCAGAGGATATCCACCAAGGTACGTCTAAAACACCTGAGCAGACAGGAGACCGGCGAGTATATAAACTTCAGGCTGCTTAAGGCAGGTAAGACCTTTCTCAGGTTTTCTGATGCCGCTGTAAGGGAGATATACAGACATACAGAGGGGAATCCAAGATTGATAAATATACTCGGACTCAGGGCCCTGATGTGTGCCTATATGGATGATGCCAAGGTGGTACAGAAGGCCCATATAAAGGAGGCGGTGAAGACACTAAATCCAGAAGAGATGGACAGGAAGATCAGTCCGGTCCCGATCGTGGTCTCTGTGGTTGTTATGCTGGCGGTCCTCCTGTTATTCGGACTCTCTGAGATAGGTCTATTCAACTCCATAGAGGATTCCCTTAATAAAGGAGTAGCCAATAATGTTGAGTCACCACAACCTCAGGATCTCGCCACAGGTGAGGAAGAACAGTCACCTAAGGGACCATCGGAGTATCTGGTTGTGACTGCCTGGGAGGCCAATCTCAGGGTCGCACCCGGTATTGATTCAGAAAAGATTGGTACGGTAAGAAGGGGGACAAGACTTAAGACCACAGCAGTGGCAACCGACAATGAGGGTATAAGGTGGTACAGAGTCGAGGTCTTCGACGATCAGAATGCCTGGATATCAGAGAAGACCGTAAGGGTGTTTACAGAGTAACTACTTTATCAACCCTAATAGCCTCTCTGCCTCCTTTCTGGCCCTCTCAGGTGAAGTCCCTGAGTTGACCACCTCTCTACACAATTCATATACCTTCATGGGATTCCCCCTTTTCAGTTCTATCCTGGCCATAGCCACTTTTGCAAAGGCCTCAATGCTGTCTTCACCCAACTGGGCTGCCCTCAGATAGAACCTGTATGCCTTTTCTGTGTCACCTTTTTTCTCATAAAATACACCCATATTGTAGTTAAGATAGGCATTCTGTGGGGCGAGATGGAAGGCCCTTTGTAGTGTTGTCTCTGCCGTGTCTGTGTCACCACTTTTTTGTTCACAGATAGAAAGGTTTATCAGGGCGTTCACATAGTTGGGATTAGCCTCAAGCGCCCTTTCAAGATACTGCTCCGCTTTACCACATTGATCAATCCTGATATACAGGGAGGCCAATTTGTTCAGGAGTTTCGGATCCATGGGTTTGAGATCGAGGGCCTCCTTGAGAGTCTTAATCGCCTCTTCAATATCGCCTGACCTTTCATATTCATCGATCCTGTAGAGATACCTGCGGAGTGATTGTCTGTTCTTGATATCGGGATTTCTTTTTGGAGGAGGGGTGCCTTGAGATCCCTTACCGGAAGAGCCAACCGGTATGGTCTGAGTGGAGGTATCACTCTCTAACCTATCAAGGGGTCTGGTTTCAGAGGGTTCCTCCCTTTTGAGGTCCGGGGACCTTGGTTTTGTACTGGGGAGATCTTTTTTCTCTTGTGGCTTTACCGTCATGAGGCTGACCTGTTTCTCCTCCCTGACCGGGATGTTTCTGTGATGGGTGAGAGGCGGGGCCTCCTTTTGCTTGTCCTCAGTATGCAATTTGGCCACTTTGACCTCAACCGGCCCCTGTTCAGGCTCTGGAAGCAAGATTACCACAGTCAGGCCTCCTGCAATCGCAATTGCAGAAAGTATAGCGATAAAAAAAAGAGGGGTTAACCTCCTCTTCTTTCTCTTATGTGTGAATTCAATAAGGGGCGAGACCCTCCTCTTCCCTGAAGGCCCCCGCGCCTTCGTGAGCAACTGAAGGAGTTTACTCATAGAAAAATTATACCTGAGCCCTCTTTACAAAACCAAGTGTCGCAATCAAATTACGAACCTCTTCGATTCATGCCGATAAATTCAGGGACTAACGGGTCCTTGAAATTAAGATAAACTATAATTTATAATTATTGAAACATAAAAAATATAAAATGGGAGGTAGACATGTCAGAGGCGAAACTGTGGAATATACCAGAGGAAGCCTTAAAGGGGCTCACACCGGAGAAACTACGTGATCTCATAATTGAGTGCTTTTATCATGCCCAGAAGGAGAGTATCGCTCATGCGAAAGAGAAACTCGGGAAAACACCAACTGATGAAGAGGTGAGAAAGAGTGCGATAAACATGGTCAAACTCATTTTTGACAGGGTCAACTGTGACTATAACCGCCCTCATAAAGAGGGGATATGTAAGGCTGTAGAGGAACTCGCATCCATGGCAAAGGCATGGGGCACCCCTGATTTTATAGTGGAACATCACAAAAAACAGATATTAGAGGCATGTAACCTCCTGTAAATTCCTCCTGCACTCCATTTAGTTCAGCCTCAAAACTGGATTTATGCGACAGATCTTGCCCTTAAACCTGATAAGGGGGGGGAGAATACACTCAGGATTCATCATATAAATCCGCTCTTAAGAGGGCGAGATAGCCACTACACTCACATACAATCCATAGTTCATCTCTCTGCTGTCCAAAATAATCTGTGACAGATGAACGCAGGCGGTATGCCAAGAAACAGAATTTAGGACACCTTTGAAAAATAAGGTTTTCTTCCTGCCAGAGCATTTGACTTACTTTAAAAAAAGACAATGCCTCATAAAAAGGTTAGCCTCCCTTAAATCCTGTCCATTAATTCTGTTTCTGAGGCATGCCGCCTGCCTGTTGCACCTATTTGGACAGATATGAGTTCATCTATAAATGGAACATTCTCAATAGGCAAATACTATTTGAATTTTCGTATTTTTCTATATTATACTTTTCTAAAACCCCTGGAGGTAAAAAATGTTAATAGATGCGCGGGGGAAACCCTGTCCAAAGCCTGTTATTATGGCAGAAGAGGCGCTCTCAAAGATAACAGAAGGTGTTGTAGAACTCCTTGTAGATAATGAGGCATCTGTCAAGAATCTCTCAAGATTTGCCAGGAAAAATGGTCTTCATGCAGAGAGCAGAATGGAGGATAACCACTGGCGTGTAAGGATTGTGAAGGGTTATACCTGTGCTCCTCTGGATGCAGAAGAGGAACATAGAGAGTCTCCCTCTCAGAAGGACTACTTCCTCATAGTGGCCACCGACACAATGGGTAAAGAAGAAGGGCTCGGTCGTACACTGATGAAGGCATTCTTTGAGACAATGAAGGTAACACGGGAATTACCAAGAAGCATCTTCTTTCTCAATGCAGGGGTGAGGTTGACAACCGTGGATGAGGAGATGATACCTATCCTGAAGGATATCGAATCCATGGGTGTAGAGATCTTTTCCTGTGGTACCTGTCTGAAGCACTACAATCTCGAATCAGAACTAAAAGTGGGCTACAGGGGAACCACCAATCATATCGTGGAGGGGATGAAAGCCCTCAGGACAGTATGGATAGGATAAGGGCCCATGGAAGGGCCCTCAGGATTCTCAATAGGTCCAGCAGGGCCCTCCAAATCCCCTATATCCCCTGCGAGGAGCCTTGGCATAGAGTTTCTGCTGCAGGTCGTAGATCTCCTTTTCCAGTTTCTCGATCGTCTCCGGAGTTGTGTTGGGGTCCCTCAGTGCCTCAAAATACTCAAACCTCTTGTCATTGAGTTGCTTCCTTAATTCACGGGTCTCCTCTAAGAACTTCTGGTCATAACCATAGGGACCAAAACATGCACCAGGACCACCACAGAACCCAGCCCCATATCCCATCATCCAGCCCGGACCCATACCCCAGGTCCCTGCACCACCCCACCAGTGGGCCGAAGCCAGCCCCACTGTGGCAACAACAGTCAGTACTGTTAGAAATACCGCCAACCTCTTCATAGAAGCACCTCCTTTTAAAATCTTCCGGCTGCAAGGCAGCCATATTATCTGGTTATATGATAATTACAACTTTTGAAGATATTGTGAAAGAAATTTGAAATTACTGTGAAGAGGATGTCCTGCTTTAAACGAACTTGAAAAGGCTAACATGTGGATGCACGGGCTACTGTATGGTTGAGTGTATAATAAAAATACATGGTACGAGTAGCCCTTATAAGAGGTGAAGACAGAAGAGAAAATATCAGAAAGTCACTTGAACTGATCTCTGATGAAATAAAAAATTCACTTGGTAACCGCCGGGTGATAATTAAACCGAATCTCGTCTCTACCTCTATACCCTTAGCAGCAACACATATTGACCACCTCAGAGGCATATTGGATTTTCTCAAGGGTTTTCACAGAGACACTGTAATCATTGCAGAGGCAGCAGCAGGAAAAACAACGGAAGGATATAGAAATTTTGGTTACTATAAGTTATTGGAAGAGTACAACATAAGCCTGATTGATCTAAATAATGGACCCTTTGAAGAATTGACCATCTGGGACAAAAATGGAAGACCCTTTAAAGTAAGGGTGTCGGCCCTTTTACTTGACAGGAGAAATTTCCTCATCTCTGCAGCGAAATTAAAAACCCATGACACAGTTGTCGTTACCCTCTCAATAAAAAATGTGGCAATGGGTGCAGTTTATCTCCATGACAAGGTCAAGGTACATCAGGGTATTAGACAGATAAATAAAAACATAGCCGAAATTGGAGCACATACATGGCCTGACCTGGCTGTGATAGATGGATTTGAAGGCATGGAAGGGGATGGACCGACCTTTGGAGACCCCATACATGTTGGTGTTGCCATATCAAGCACTGATCCTCTCGCTGCTGACCGGATAGCCTGTGAGGTTATGGGGGTGGACTTCTCAAAAGTTGGATATCTCAATTATTGTGCCCAGAAGGGCCTTGGAGAGGCAGATCTAAGAAAGATAAACATTGTAGGGGCAGACCTTAAAAACTCCATCAGGACCTTCAGACTTCACAGCACCGTATGGAAACAGTACAGGTGGAGGGACCGATAAACCGATTGTTTTCCCGTCACCTCTCTCTGCATTGTTTACAGATGCCCTCCAGAACCACCCTTTTTCGTATGACCTTATGGTGGGTTTCAATTTCCGCTGGTATCTCCAATTCATCATATCTTTTATGATAAACATCAATGATTGAGCCACATCTTAGACATCTAAAGTGGTGATGATCTTGTGTATTGGCGTCAAACCGTTTGGGTTCTCCATACCCTTCAACAATCTGTAGTAGACCGATATCAGAAAATGTTAAAAGGGTCCTGTTGACTGTATCAAAAGAGATCCCGGGATACTTCCTTTTTATCTTTCTGTAAATTATCTCGGCTGAAGGGTGACCAGAAGATCCTGTTACCTCTTCGTAAATAGCCATCCTTTGAGGAGTAATCTTTAGCCCATGTAACTTACATATCCGGATGAATTCTTCTCTCTTTATTTTTTTGCTTGACTTCATATATTTTTTTATGATAAAATTCAACAAATAAGAGTTACTCTTAATTAGTAGGATGAATAAATTGTAATATATTGTAATTATAACATATAGCCAAGTATTTTGGTGAAGTCACCCATGATCTGAACGTCTTTAGCCATCAGGCGATTCAACTTTAATTTAAAGGAGGCATCAAATGAAAAGAAAGGAAGACAAAAACATTAAGGCCCCTGACAGGGAACTTAAAAGGGGAGGTACAATTAAGGAGACCTGGTGGACCTATAAACTGAAACTGAACATTCTCCGTCAAAACTGTCCTTCATCAAACCCCTATGGAGAAGGTTTCAACTATGCTGAAGAGTTTAACACACTTGACCTGAATGCTGTGAAGGAAGACCTGAAAAAGATCATGACAGAGTCACAGGACTGGTGGCCTGCTGATTTTGGGCATTACGGAGGACTTTTCATACGATTGGCCTGGCACAGTGCAGGAACCTATCGTGTCTATGACGGTAGAGGAGGCACAAATAGTGGACAGATTCGTTTTGCCCCCCTTAATAGTTGGCCCGATAATATCAATCTTGACAAGGCCATCCGTCTTCTCTGGCCTGTAAAGAAAAAATACGGGAGAAAGATATCCTGGGCAGACCTTATTATTCTGGCAGGCAATGTTGCCCTTGAATCTATGGGGTTTAAAACTTTTGGCTATGCCGGTGGCAGGGTTGATGCGTGGGAACATGATGAGGGCACCTATTGGGGCTCAGAGAAGGAATGGCTTGCAGATGATAAACGCTTCTATGGTGAGAGGAAACTTGAAAGACCCCTTGCAGCAATCCAGATGGGTCTGATTTATGTAAACCCTGAAGGTCCAGGTGGAACCCCCGATCCAGTTGCAGCAGCAAAGGATATCAGGGAGATATTCAGAAGAATGGGGATGAATGATGAGGAGACAGTGGCCCTTATTGCAGGAGGCCATAGTTTTGGCAAGTGTCATGGTGCTGCTGATGAATCATATCTTGGCCCTGAACCTGAAGAGGCAGAAATAGAACAACAGGGCTTGGGCTGGAAAAACAGTTACGGTTCTGGGAAGGGGCCTGATACCATTACAAGCGGATTGGAGGTTATATGGTCAGCCACACCTACTAAATGGAGCATTAATTTCTTAGAAAATCTGTTTAAATACGAGTGGGAACTTACTAAGAGCCCTGCAGGAAAATACCAGTGGGTGGCCAAGGATGCACCAGAGGTGATACCTGACCCCTATGAGCCTTCAAAAAAATACAGGCCAACAATGCTGACCACAGACCTTGCCCTCCGTTATGATCCAGTTTATGAGAAGATTTCTAAAAGATTTCTTGAAAATCCAGACGAGTTTGAAGATGCCTTTGCCCGTGCGTGGTTTAAACTAACTCACAGAGATTTAGGCCCAAAATCCCGTTATCTGGGGCCTGAGGTCCCGGAGGAGGACCTTATCTGGCAGGATCCCATACCCCCTGTTGACCACAAACTCATTGATGAACAGGATATCAGGAGACTTAAGGACAAAATACTTGCATCTGGGCTTACTGTTTCAGAACTTGTTTCAACCGCCTGGGCTTCTGCATCAACTTTTCGGAAGACAGACTATCGTGGTGGTGCCAATGGAGCACGCATACGCCTTGCCCCTCAGAAGGATTGGGAAGTAAATAATCCACCACAATTAAAGAGGGTCCTTGGCGTCCTTGAAAACATACAGAGGGAATTTAATATTGCTCAGAACAATGGTAAAAGGGTCTCCCTGGCTGACCTTATAGTGCTTGCTGGTTGTGCCGGGGTAGAAAAGGCAGCCCGGGATGCAGGTTATGATGTAACTGTCCCATTCACACCCGGCCGTACAGATGCATCTCAGGAGCAGACAGATGCAAAGGTCTGGGCCTTAATGGAACCCATTGCTGATGGTTTCAGAAATTATATAAGACCAGATGCCCCTTTTGCTGCAGAGGAACTGTTAATTGACAAGGCTTATCAGCTCTCTTTAACAGTGCCTGAGATGACTGTTCTGTTGGGTGGTATGCGTGTACTAAACACAAACTATGACAGATCAAGTCACGGGATGTTCACACACCATCCTGAGGTCCTTACCAATGACTTCTTCGTGAATCTACTTGATATGAGTACAGAATGGAGGCCGGTTGCAGATAGCAATGAATTATTTGAGGGATATGATAGGTCAACTGGTGAACTCAAATGGACGGCCACCAGGGTAGATCTGATATTCGGCCATGCCTCAGAATTAAGGGCAGTTGCTGAGGTTTATGCCTCTGACGATGCCATGGAAAAGTTTATTTATGACTTTGTGGCTGCATGGGATAAGGTTATGAACCTGGATCGTTTTAACCCTGTCTGATTTTCTATCGACAGGTGAACATCTATACAGAGGCGACAGTGCTGATGAGGCATCAAATTTAGCGATATCTTTAATGCTGAGGCGGTAGCCTCCTGTGTTATAACTGAATAGGGTTACACCTCTGTAATAAAATCCATCGCATAATTTGTGTCAGAGCCAGCACTGACCGTCTAATAAATACTGTTGCCTAAATTCTGTTTTGAAGCAGGGATGCCCTGAAAGATCAAAGATTTTTCAGGGCTGAATTCATCCTGCAAAAACAATTATTTCTATGGGTAAATCAAGGATAGTCAGCAAGGTATTGAGAATTCCTAACTTTACTTTGTTTAATAATTAATTTAAAAGAAAATCAAAAAAGGTCGCTGTCTCCCATTGTGAAATAGAAATACTTTGCAAGGATCTCAAGTGTTATCTCTTCTGAAAAGATCCGAAATCCGGGATAGAGATTGTTTGGCTCCTTTGTAAGGATAAATCCGAGATTCTTTAGCCATTCAGACCACCAGGAGGGATGCATCGAGAACCATCCCTCTATAGAGGTAACTCCATTGAACTCAGGATAATTTAAAACCTCAGCAAGGAGTATAGAGATGGCCTCCGGGTGTTTCCTGTCAAAGAGGGCGTCTCCCCAGATGAGCCTCTCCTGTCTCCGTGAAAAGACCGCCCAGCCCACAATCCGACCCCTCTTGTAGACCGCAAATACCCTGTGGAGCCTGTCAGGACAATCCAGATATCTCCATTTCACATATCGTGCATCTCTTCGGACAAGAAGCACATAGGAGTCTCTTACACGATCGAAGAATTTATCCCATCCTGAATCAGTGTATTCTACTTGAGCCACCCTGAATCCAGAGAGAAACCTCTGAAGGAAGGTGAGAGGTCTTAGTCTCTTATTCGGGAGGTCTAATATCCAATATGGTATAGGATCGATATAAACATAACCGAGATACCTCTTGCCAAGTTCTCTGATATGGCCTGTATTGAAGCCATAGAAAAGGGGAACGATATCCCTACAGAACCTCGCATAAAAGTAGTTTGCGGTCCTGGCGAGTATTCCGGTTTTCCCGAGCCCTATCCTCCTTACACTCGGATGGGTCATTGTGTCACCTATCTGATAGGAGATGAACTCCCTTGTTTTCCCTTCAGTAAAGTAAAAGGGGACCGGATAACCTGCATAATGGGCAACCAGTCTGCCATCTTCCGAGAAGGTTACGGCTATCCTGTGGGAACCGTAGGGGTTGTCTCTGAACTTCCAGTACCAGTGTTCCAGTGTCCTTTGAGTCCTGAAGACCTCTCTGAACATCGGTAGAATCTGTTCCTCATCACCCTCAGAATAAGACCTTATAAAATACTTATCTCTCTTTGCCACAAAGACTTCGTACCCCATCTTCCTCTCAGAATACCATATCTTTTGATTCTTCCATCCCCGGATATAAAAACTGAGTCTTTCTGCTGCCTCTTTATCCACAAGATAAGATACTATTTCATTAAATCTCTTCTCAAAGGATTCAATTATAAAATCACAGGTCTTGATAACCCTTTCTGTGAGATCGATATTTTCCATAATCCTGAAGCCATTCTCTGAGAACCCTATAATATAGTCCTTCTGAGGATGGACTGCTGTTTCTCCTCTGATCCGGAGGTCATAGCATACCTCATCACCGATAACCAGCAGGCCCTTTTCTTTGAGCAACCACCTTGCCTTTTTGAATACACTGTCAAGGGGTGAAAGGTACTGTGTTGATTCCTGAAAGAGAACAACATCATAGTGGGCCTCTCTGAAGATCTCATCATCGGTGCTGCTGAGAAAGTGGGCAACTCTGAAGGTAACCCCTTCGGTGCCATATTTCTTGTTCGCATATTCTATAAATTCGTTTACTGTATCGATAGCCACGACCCTGTATCCCTTTGCTGCAAGGAGAGAGGCAGAGTATCCGAGCCCGCAACCAACATCCAGCACTGTGGCAGGAGGCTCAGGAAAGAAGGAGACCAGAAACTCAAACATCTGGTGTTGGGCATCCTCCATCGAAAGGTCGGGACAGTTCTCCGGCCAGAGGCCGAAGTGAAAGTGGTCTGATTTTAGGATAAACCTATAGAAGTTAAAGGGCGGGGGAAATTTTTTCAGTTCCGTTATCATCTCTATTGTACTTTCCTCCATCTCAAGGTTTCATAGGAGGTAAACCTCCTTGATGGACTGGTAAATCTGCAGTAGTAAACACCTATGTCAATAAGATTCCATATCTGGTCAGAAAATGACAAGAGGTCTCCTCTTCCAAAATAACCTACTGAGGGTATAAAGATGGGATTAGGACTCCATTCAAAGAGATAATCATCTTTAAGATCCTCAGGCACCTCAAAGGTGGGAGGTGATTTCCAGGAGCCATAATCCCTGAGACCTGAAGGTGTGCAAGAATTTCTCGGGAAATGATCTGGTCTTATTAAAGGGCTCTTCCGCAGGTGTTTCTCCATATAAAGTGCGAGAGAGGCGGACATGAGTGCTGACTTCTCTCTGCTGTGATGATAGGAATGTACAGCAACGGCATCAGGTATTACAAATACTCTGTACCCATCCCTTTTCAATCTATAAAAGAGATCGGTGTCCTCGTAGAAGAGGAAGAATCTCTCGTCAAATATTTCCTTTCCAAGAACGGATCTCCTGAGCATTACTGTGCCTCCTGATAGATTGTCGACCTCAAGAGGGTCTTTAGCGGTCCAGAGTTTGAGATTCCTGGACCTTATATATAGAGAGTACAGTTTACCAAAGACCCTTATGCGGGCTGACAGCATCAACATGAGGAATGTCATGGGAGTGAGAAGTGGATGAAAGGAAAAGAGGTACTCCTGATTATCATCCCAGTAGAGACGGGGAGAGGCTGCGGCAGCAGTTGGTTCAGACTCCATAAAATGGTATAACCTCTTTATACAGCCTGGCAGTACATATGCATCGGGGTTGAGAAGGAATATATACTCTCCTTCTGATAGCCTGAAGGCCCTGTTGCAGGCCCTGGCAAACCCTTCGTTTTTTTCGTTAAAAAGCAAGTTTAGCCTGTCACAACCAGAGAGTTGTTCCAGATGCTGTCTCTCTCGCACTGAGGCCGAGTTATCGACTACATATATCTCCTTTATTGTATGTTCATTGATTAATGAGGAGATGGCCCTGGTGAGAGATTCAGATGAGAAGTAATTGACAATAATAACAGAGACCGACATTATCTCTGAATATAACCCTTGAGTTTTGAATAGAACCTTTCAATCCTTTCAGGATTTGTAAATCTTTCTTTGAATTTTTCTACCACCTCTGATACATAGGAGGCGGGCAATTCGGGAGTGTCAAGAGAGAGACTGCAGTAGTCCCACCTGTCTTCATTCCTGGGCAGTACCATCTTATTGTCATAGGCCATCTTTGCCAGTTCTGTTTTAGGGAAGGGCTGATATATAAAGGGGATGGCTGCGTCTGGTTCAATCTCAAGGTTCAGATCAAATGTCTTTTTTATAGTCTCTCTATTCTCAAAGGGCATCCCGAACATGTTGAATGTTACAAGCAATATTCCGTATTTTTTCAGGAGCCTTGCTCCTTCCTTTATAGTGGTGTCTCGCATCTTACGGTTCAGATATTGGAACCTGTACTGTTCATCTCCTGACTCAATCCCGAAGAATACGACCCTTAATCCTGTCTCTGCGAGCCGGGCGATCGTCTCTTCATCAATCCTGTCTATCCTGGTCATAATTGCAAAGGGGGTGTTTATCAGTTGCTGATAGAAATCGCAAAATTCAAGGACCCACCTCTTATTAAGTGTAAAGGTTTCATCCAGGAACTCTATAAACTCTGGTCTGTACTTATCTATAATGCCTTTGATATTTCGGGCTGCCACTTCAGGGCTGTACCTTCGTACAAATCTCTTTGGCCCCCCATAGTAATCGAGCAGTGCGCTGTTACTGCAGTATGTACACCTGTAGGGACAGCCTCTGCCTGTAATCACTGCAAGAGAAAATATTCCACCAATTGAGAGAGTGCCGATAAACTTCTCTGACAGGGGCCTTCCTCCCTCCCTTTCAAAGATATCATAATCCATATAGGGATAATCCTCCAGATTCTCAATCAACCATCTTTCTGCATCCATTCTCTGGAGACCATCCCTGTTAAAAACTATCCCCTTTATATCCGGTATACCACCATTCAGAATCTCATCATAGTGCTCGATCACTTCCAGAAAGGGCTTCTCTCCTTCGCCGATACATACGGCATCAACCTCTTGACAGGAAAGCACCTCTTCAGGTGCAAGTATGGCATGGTAACCACCTACAAGAATCAGCCCATCGTATCCATATTCTTTACGAAGAAGTTGTATAACCCTCTCTACACGATGCCAGTTGAAGGTCATAACAGAGAAGGCTGCTATTGTAGGTGAATGGTCAAGTATTTTTTTTGCCACCTCGTCTGGTGAATCAACAATACCCTTTTCCTCTATTTCTCTATAAATCACCACCTCACATTCTATCCCCCTCTGTCTTAACAGAGAAGAGAGGAAACCTATACCCATATTATACTCATGGTCATTTGTATGAAAGGAAAAAATCACTTTATGTTTCATCCTGCCTCCCTGTCTTTCTTGATAATATATGATAACACAAAGTAGAAAGGCTTTCTTCATCTATCTCTAAGCGTCCCTTAAGCAGATCCAGTACAGAGAGGATATCCCTTTTCAGTTCTGACCTGATGGGTCTAATCCGTAGTATTTCAAATCCGGTTTCCTTCAGGAACTCTTCTATACTCCTTTTAGTGAAAAATCTAAAGTGGGTGATGCATAATGTTCCTGCGGGTGTATAGTCCCATCTACCAGCAAGGAGGTCTTCTACTACTGACCAGTGTCCAATATTTGGTATGCTAAGTAAGAGATAGCCACCTGGTCTCAATATTTCCCCTATCTTTTTAAGGAACTTCTCTGTATCAGGGACATGTTCTAAGGTGTCAAGACATGTGGCACAGTCAAACTTCTCGATTATAGAAACCTCAAGAAAATCTCCAGTAATGACACCGTCAAGACGGTTTTTTGCCTTTTCTGCTTCTATTGGGTTCTTCTCAACGCCTATCACTCTGTAGCCCTTTCTTCTTTTTAACAGTTCACCAAATTTCCCTCTCGCACAACCTATATCGATTACTGAATTTATATCCTCTGGTAACATCTCGAGCATCTCCTCCCTGCTTTCTTCGTAGTAGTTAACAAAGGGATGGATAAAGGTATTCATTGAAATGCAGACCCTTTCGGGATCGAGTTGTTTCGGCGAAGCGAAGACATCACCAGATAGATGCCCAGACATATAGACGTTCTTTCTTATCATGAACATGAATGGCTCTCTTCCATCATAAGGCACAATTCTTCTCTCCCTTTTAATATGATGGGCAGTGAATCTTTGAAATCCTCTCATGGTGTAATATTCAGCGGCGGGCTCTTCACTGTAATGCATAACCTCAAGAGGGATTACACAATCAATATGAGGATGGTTATCCATCACCCATCTGAGTTCCTTTAATGTGTTTTCTGCCACCAAAACCGCCGGTTCTTTAACCAGTAGAATATACTCCGGAAGGTCTCTGATTCTATCCATGATGAAACCCCTTATATCCGTTTCATCTGAAAGTATATGCAGTTGAGATTCTCTGAAGGCCCTCTTGAACAGTTTTAAACAGAGTGCGAGTTCCTCTGAATGTTGATAGGATGGGTTGATTTTTGTTATTGTGGTCACCTCTTTCATCACTCCTGTCTCTCCTCATACTGGGATACGATGGGGAGTCCCATCCATTGCCATGGTTCATTGAAGACCCGATCTGTTAACCTATCAGCATAAATCTGAAGAACCTCTTCTGGATGATCATTATCTATCTCTTTGTCAATTGTAATTACCCTGACTGTTGATCCTCCACTGATATTGATCCTGCACCATGCTGTGGTAAAGAGGGCCCTCTTTTTTATACCCCATTGAACAATACCTGCAGGCAAAGAAGAGGGCCTTCCAAATAGTTTTACAGGAATTCTCTTGTAGGGATAGAGCCTTTCGGGAATGTCAATAGCGGTCCAGAGTATCTTCTTGTTTCTCATAACCTCTATCACAGTTCTATCGATAAAACCAGAGAAGTTTGTATAAATATAACGGGCCGGGAATCTCCTCTCTGCAAATTTGTAATTAAGGGTTAGATATATTCGAGTTGATAATGGAGTGGCAGGAGATCTGTCAACGCTTCTGGCCACTGGATAAACAGGGTAGCCGAGATACCAGAAAAAGATGGGAGGGATGAAGAAACTCCCATAATGACCAGTTAGGATGATTAAGGGACGGCCTCTGTTAAAGCACTCTTCAAGGTTTTCTATACCCTCTATTCTAAAATATCTTTTCATCCTTCTCTTCTTCATCCCAAGACAACTGTATGCATCGCTGTCCCTTGTTATCTTCACCATTAAAGATTTATAAACTATTTCTTCAACCTCTGACTCCTCAGGCCCTTTCTGGGGGTTTTTATAACTCAGCAACTGTCTTGTCCCCTCTCTCAATAAATGGACCTCGGTCTTGAGAATCTTCAGTATCCTGTTCTCAATGATCCTGTTCTTTATACCGAGGCTCCATAACGGCAAATAAAAGAAATAGTAGAGAGACCTTCTCAGTTCTTCAGACCTGAACATCTCATCTCTTCTTGAATGGCCTGTTCTATTCTTAACGCCACCTCATCGGCCCGAAATTTTCTAACTACCTCCCTGCCTCTCTTACTCAGTTTTCTCCTCAGTCCTCTGTCATTTATTATTTTTATTATTCCCTCTGCCATTGCTTCAGGGTCTCTCTCCGGTACAAAATACGCATAATCCCCCCTTTCATCGAAACTCAGAAATGAAGGTATCTCGGTTGCTACAGCAGGCAGACCTGTTGAGAGTGCCTCAGCAAAGGGTAATCCAAACCCCTCCTCTGGCAGAGATGGGGCCAGGAATATGTCGGACTCCTGATATATTCTGACAACCTCCAGAGGAGAGAGCCCTGTGTAATACTCGTTTATCTCTGTTATTGATCCCTCCTCCGCAGACATGCCCGTAATGGAAAGCCTTTTCAGATGGACCGCAAGTCCCCTTTCTCTTACGATCTGTACAGCCTGCAGAGCATATTTGACTCCTTTAACGGAGCACTCATAGGGACCTGGAAGGAGTAAAGAGAATGCATCACCTTTCAGGCGTCTCTCGAGCCTCTTTAAAAAGGACGGGGGCCTGAACAGGTCAGTATCCACTATCTGTCCAACCGTATATATCCTGACATTGTCTTCTCCAAGAGAGTCCTTTAACTGTCTTGATATCCATTGCCCGATGGTTATTTTTGGAATAGGTAGCCTGTAAACCTCTTCAATCTCCCTTTTTATCGGGGAGTATTCCTCAAAGAGAAATTCGAGTCCCTGGGTGAGATGAAATTTTATAGGAGTATCAAATAACAGTAAGTCCTTTACAGTGGTCCAGAAGGTAGCAATAAGCACATCAAACTCTCTGTTTTTTAATTCAGAGAGGTCCTCACTGTACTGAACATCTATCTCATAGGGGTACCAACCATGTTCACCTCTTTTGGATATTACAGTCACCCGATGGCCCCGTTTTTTCAGAGCGCGTGCCTGATCAAATACGACCCTTACCCCTCCACAGAGGTCAGTGGATTCAAGCAGATAGCATATCTTCATATTGTTTTTTTCTCGAACTCTCTTCTGTATGGTAGATGCCAATGGTGTTCTATTCTGACAATGCCGAGTTCTCCATTCAGGTTTTCTATAGTAAACATCTTTGTTTTTTTAATATCATAGGGATATAAGGCATGTTCATCAGTAAAGGCTACAATTATGTAGTACTGACCATTTAATAGTGAAATTTTTGGAAATGTTAGATGGATCTCCTGACCATTACGAAATTCTATAGGTTCGAGGCCGTCCATCTTTGTAGTTACACCGAAGATCGGTTCCTCATCATTCCGGTTAATACCAATGCCGATATGTCCTTGATAGTTGTTATCCTCATGGGTGCCAACCCTCAACTTGAGTGAGATTGAATCGCCTGTTTTAAAAAACTCCCTCTCTTTCCCCTCTTTATCAACCACCTTAAGGTCATCTATCCAGACCATCTTTTCTGAATCTCCATTGCCCTGTAGAGGGTTGGTGGTAGAGATTTTGAACCCGGATTTCTTCTCCCTTATCCAGTCATTATAGGCATTTATGACCTTTGCTGTACTGCCGGATTTTTCAATTTTGCCTTCGTGTAACCAGATTGTCTTGGTACAGAGTTCCTGCACGAGATACAGGGCATGGCTACAGAAGATGATCGTCTTTCCACTCCTTTTGAACTCCATCATCTTATCGATACACTTCTTCTGGAAGTACTGATCTCCTACTGCGAGGGCCTCATCCACAATCAATATGTCAGGGTCAACACAGGTGGCAATGGAGAAGGCAAGCCTCACATACATGCCAGATGAATAGGTCTTCACAGGTCTCTTTATAAAATCACCCAATTCTGAAAAGTCAATGATCTCATCTTTCCTCCTGTTAATCTCCTCTTTGGTAAGTCCGAGCAGATAGGCATTCAGATAGATATTCTCTTCTCCAGTCAGTTCAGGGTTAAAGCCTGCCCCGAGTTCCAGAAGTGCTGCAACTCTTCCATTTATCTTAACCTCACCGCTGGTAGGCTTAAGGGTCCTCGCAAGAATCTTCAGGAGAGTGCTTTTTCCTGCTCCATTTTCTCCTATAATACCGAGAGTCTCTCCCTGAGGCACAGTGAAACTCACCCCATCCAATGCAACAAAAGGTGTATGGAAAGGCTTTCGCAAAAATATCTCCTTCAGCCTTTCAGTAGGCGAATTATAGAGCCGGTATATCTTCTTCAGATTTCTTACCTCTATAGCATTCATAGCCAGTCGGCAAACTCATACTTCAGTTTACTGAAGAGAAATGATCCAATAGTAAAAAATGCAGATGACCAGAAGATGGATAGCAGAAGAAAAGACCAGTTTGCTATACCGCCCTCTAAAAACAGCCCCTGATACAGGGATATCAATGGATATAGCGGGTTGAAGATCATCACCTTCTTTGCCCATGTCGGCAGCATAGACTCTGGATAAAGAATAGGAGTGAGAAATATCCAGAAGTTTATAGCAATCTGTACCAACTGGATTGCATCGCGGAAGAAGACGGTTAGAGTGGATGTTATGAAAGAGAGACCCACTGTGAAGAATACCTGGAGGATTACAACCACAGGGAGAAACAGAACCAATTGTACGGACCTCAGGTCTGCCGTCCTGTACAGTGCGAGTAACAGCAGGGCTATCCCATGGCTCAGGAAGGGTGCTATCACTGACTTGGCTGGTAGTATCTCTGTAGGGAAGGATGTCTTCTGGATGAGGTTAGCATTCTCCACAGGAGAGAGGGTTCCCCTCAGTAGCCCCTCTGCGAGGATGATCCATGGGAAGAGGCCGGACATCAAGAAGACCGCTGACATGGATGAGCCGGCCGAGCCAATCCTCAGTTTGAATATATGGATAAAGACAAAGAGATATACCAGTAACATTACCACTGGGTGGACAAAGTTCCATATAATGCCTCCCATCGAACCTGCAAACCTGCCTTTAATATCCCTCATCACCATCTGAGCCATAAGATGGCGATAGGCATAGAAGTTCTTTATCACCCTGTAGGGAGAAACCACCAGTCCATTCAGTATCTGAGTGGCGACCGTGTTCATAAGGCAATAATTATTATACCCGATGTCTACAGGGTGAAACCAAGACCGATTAATTATCCTCAATTGCCATTAGAATTTACTCAAAAGAGTGTCTAATGTAAGAAGAAGGTTGCAACCTTATGTAATAAAATCCATTGCATTAATTTGTGGCAGAGCCAGCACTGCCCGCCTGACAAATCTGTCACATAAATCCTGTTTTGAGGCGGGGATCCCTGAAAAATCGTAGAGTTTTCAGGGCCTGAGTCCCTCAGCCATCCAAAATCTCTGATTTTGGGAGACCCTGCTGACAAAAACAGCCATTTCTAACGCTCATTCGAGAGGCAAAGTGGAGAGGGTATTTTATAGAATCTTCTATGGTATAATTTAGAATGCAGCGTAGACTTTACCTCAGGGTGGGTGACAGGGTCAAACATATAAGATACCATTACTGGGGAGAGGGTGTGGTGATTGAGGAGAAACACTCAGTAATGGAGGGTGGGTTTTCATTCGTGAAGATCCTCTTTGAAGACGGAGAGGAGAGGTTATTTATAAACGACCTTGACAATGAGTGTTGCTGCTACTATGCAGGGATAAGGTTGATTTACTGAGGGGATCATAATCCTTTTCAATGGTTGACTGATTTTATTAACGGAGGTTTGTAGAGCCTGCCCTGATAGGTGTCTCTCTCTTCCAGGTATCTCTCCACATCCCTGAGTATCTCCTGTCTATGTTTACCCCACTTAGGGGCAATGAGTATCTCATCTGGGGCAGTGGCAAAGAGCCTCTGGATGACGATCTGTGGAGATAGCCTTTCAAGGAATTCTACCAGGAATTCCAGATATTCTTCATAATCAAAGATGTGAAATGGGGTCTCTCTGTAAATCCTCTCAAGTAATGTATCCTTCACTACCTGCAGTTGATGGATCTTGAGGAAACCAATTGGTAACTCGGATATCACCTCTGCCATATGGAGCATCTGCTCACGGGTCTCTGTAGGAAATCCCACGATTATATGAGCCCCTATGTGGATCCCTCTGTCCCTTGTCGCCTCCAGTGCACGGAGGAAGGTGGCATAGTCATGTCCCCTGTTTATAAATCTCAGGGTCTCATCATATATGGACTGCAGCCCATATTCAACAAGTATGAAGTATCTCTGGGCGAGTGACTCAAGAAATTGTAACTTTTCCTCGTCTATACAGTCGGGTCTTGTACCTATGGCAAGGCCCACTACAGATGGTTCTTCAAGTGCTGTCAGGTAGAGTTCTCTGAGCCTGTCTACAGGGGCATAGGTATTAGTATAGGGCTGGAAATAAACAATGAATCTGTCCGCAGAGTACCTCCTCTTTATATACGAAATACCCTCTCTTATCTGCTCTCTAAGAGGTTTCACAGACCTGCAGGCAGATGGTCTGAAACTGTCATTGTTACAGTATATGCAACCACCATACCCCACGGTGCCATCCCTGTTAGGACAGGTGAAACCGGCATCTACATTTACCTTGTAGACTCTACTCCCGAAGACTCTCTTCAGGTATGTCCCAAAGGAGTTATATCTCATCATCTATTTATAATATTAACAAATTCTCGTGATGTCTTGTATATATCTGGAGAGGAAAGGATTGCTGAGGCGACAGCAACTGCCTGCACACCTGTCTGAAGGACATCTGAGAGGTTTTCAAGATTTATACCACCGATGGCAACAACAGGTACCAGGACAGCCTCAACCACCTCCCTCAACCTTTCAAGCCCTCGAGGACTGAGTGCTCCTTCCTTTGTGGTTGTTGAAAATACAGGGCCAAACCCGATATAATCGGCCCCGCCATCTTCTGCGTCCCTGGCCTGTGTGGTATTGTGTGTAGATATCCCTATAATACGATTGTAGACCCTCCTGGCTCCTTCAAGGAGCAGGTCATCCTGTCCTAAATGGACACCGTCCGCATCCACTGCCATGGCAATATCTAAGTGATCATTGACCACAAAAACTGCACCATACTCTTCAGTGAGCTTTCTCAGTCTCTCCGCAGTAAAATAGATCTCTCTTCTGGACAGTTCCTTTTCCCTGTACTGTATCCACCTCACCCCACCATCCAGAGCCCTCTTGACCGCCTCTTCCATTGGCAGGCTGGAGAGTCTCCTGTCAGTTATCAGGCATAACCCGCCGAAAAGCATAATTTTATTATATCAAAGCACATCTGTCCAAAATAGGATTGAGGCACAGGCGGTATGCCTCAGAAACACAATTAATGGACAATCTTAAAGTAGACTGACCTGTTCAGTACACTCAGGTTCAGAGTGTCAGTCCATGAGTAAGGCAACATGAAAGAGTTTATTTTCAAAGGTGTCCTGAATTCTGTTTCTTCGGCACACCGCCTGTGTATACTATCGCAGGTTATTTTGGACAGCAGTGATATCAAAGAGGACCAGAGAGAAATAAACGAATTTGTCCATTAGCACTACAGCCTTCTCAGGCTTTGGCCTAAAGTCAATCTACAACGTTGCAAAAGAGATGGAAACCATGTTATATTTGAAGGCATTATTGTAACTACTCAGACCCCTTACTATGGCCATTGAGGGGTCCCTGTATGGGTTCAATGGTCGGGGTCGAGGAGGGTCTTGAGACCCGAAAACCCATTTTAAGGAGGTAAGAGATGGCAGTGGTAACCATGAAGGAACTCCTGGAGGCAGGTGTCCATTTCGGGCATCAGGTCCGGAGGTGGAACCCGAAGATGAAGAAGTACATCTTCGGAGAGAGAAACGGCATCTATATTATTGACCTGCAGAAGACACTGAAGGGCGTAGAGGATGCCTATAATTTCATGCGTGATGTGGCGGCCTCAGGTCAACATGTGCTCTTTGTGGGGACCAAGAAACAGGCCCAGGACTCCATAAAGGAGGAGGCTGAAAGGGCTGGGGTCTTCTATGTAAACCACAGATGGCTTGGTGGAATGCTCACCAACTTTTCCACTATCCAGAGGAGCATAGAGAAACTCAAACGACTGGAGAGGATGAAAGAGGAGGGCCTTTATGAAAAGATCACCAAAAAGGAGGCATCAAAACTGGAGAAAATGAGAATGAAACTCCAGAGAAACCTGGGTGGCATAAAGGAGATGCCAGGGTTACCCGGGGCTGTCTACATAGTGGACCCCAAGAAGGAGTACATAGCAGTCAATGAGGCAAGGAAACTGAACATCCCGATTGTGGCGATCGTGGATACAAACTGTGACCCTGACCTTATAGACTATGTGATTCCAGGCAATGATGATGCCATCAGGGCAATAAGGCTTTTGACTTCCAAGATGGCAGATGCAATCCTCGAGGGCAAGGCGATGCTCCAGAAGAAGATAGAGGAAGAGGCCGCCCTCGAGGAAAAGGAGAAGGCTGAAGAGGCCACGGAAGAGATAACCAGTGAAATAGAAAAGGAGGAGGTTGTTGAATGATCACTGCAGAGATGGTCAAACAATTAAGGGAAAAGACCGGTGCTGGTATGATGGATTGTAAAAAGGCCCTTACCGAGTCCGGTGGTGACATTGAGAGGGCGATAGAGATACTCAGGAAGAAGGGGCTTGCGGCAGCAGAAAAGAAGGCCGGTAGAGAGACTTCAGAGGGTATCATCGGTTCCTATGTGCATATGGATAAGATTGGTGTATTGGTCGAAGTGAACTGTGAGACGGACTTCGTTGCAAGGACGGAGGACTTTCGTCAGTTTGTCAAAGACATAGCAATGCAGATAGCCGCCTCAAACCCCCTCTACCTTGACAGAGAGAGTGTACCCCGGGAGGTTATAGAGAAAGAAAAAGAGATATACAGGGACCAGATAAAGGGGAAACCAGAGCATGTGATTGAGAAGATACTGGAGGGGAAACTCGAAAAATTCTACTCTGAACACTGTCTGATGGATCAGACCTTTATAAAGGACCCGGAAGGAAAGAAGAAGGTGAGGGATGTCCTGACGGAGTTGATTGCCCGTCTGGGAGAAAATATCAGGATCAGGAGGTTTGTAAGGTTTCAACTTGGCGAAGAGAACCACTGATAGAGGCGGGCCCAGATACAAGAGGGTGCTTCTTAAACTGAGTGGTGAAGCACTGATGGGAGAGCAACCCTACGGGATAGACTCATCTGTGGTGCAGTACATGGCAAAAGAGATAAAAGAGATATACAAAATGGGGGTTCAGGTGGCTGTTGTGATTGGGGGAGGAAATATCTTCAGGGGTGTAGAGGCCTCAACAAAGGGGATGGAGAGGGCTACCGCAGATTACATGGGGATGCTTGCCACTGTCATTAATGCCCTTGCCTTACAGAATGCCTTAGAGAAGGAGGGTGTTCCCACAAGGGTGCAGTCTGCGATCGAGATGAGGGAGTTGGCAGAGCCTTACATAAGGAGAAGGGCGGTAAGACACCTTGAGAAGGGGCGTGTGGTGATCTTTGCTGCTGGTACAGGCAACCCTTACTTCACAACGGATACAGCAGCATCGCTGAGGGCGATGGAGATAGGTGCGGAATTGATTATGAAGGCAACCAAGGTAGACGGTGTATACTCTGATGATCCTCAGAAGAATCCCAGGGCAAGAAAGTATAGAAAGATAACCTATATGGATGTCCTGAAGAAGGGGTTGCATGTGATGGATTCCACTGCCATATCTCTATGTATGGACAATGCCCTGCCGATTGTGGTATTTAATGTAAGGAAAAAGGGTAATATAAGAAAAGTGATAGAGGGAAAGAACGTGGGAACCCTTGTGAGCCTTTAAGGAGGGCAAGATGCAAAAGGAGATCAAGAAGAAGGCGAAGGAAAAGATGGAGAAATCTGTTGAGGTATTGAAAAAGGACTTTGCGGGTATCAGGACCGGCAGGGCATCCCTGTCACTGCTGGATAGTATAGTGGTTGAGTATTATGGCACTCCAACACCATTGAATCAGGTTGCAGCACTGTCAGTGCCTGATCCCAGGATGATCACCATCCAGCCCTGGGAGCAGAAGATGATCCCGGTAATAGAGAGGGCTATAATGGAATCCGATCTTGGTCTGACCCCTACCAATGATGGTAAGATAATCAGACTCCATATACCACCCCTCACAGAAGAGAGGAGAAAGCAACTGGTGAAGGTGGTGAGAAAGAGGGCTGAAGAGGCGAGAGTGGCTGTCAGAAATATAAGAAGGGAGATTAACGAGGAACTGAAGAGGTTGGAGAAGGAGAAGGCGATAAGCGAGGATGAATTGAGAAGATCGCTGGAGGAGATACAGGATGTAACAGACTCATACATAAAGAAGATAGACGAAATCTTAGAAAAGAAAGAGAAGGAGATCATGGAGGTGTGAGATGAAGGCAAACTTTATGGTGAAGGTTGAGGATGCGAAACTACCGGATATCCAGAAGGCACTTAAGGCTGCAGGGATCAAGGTGAGGAGCATTATTGAGGTTTATAAAGAAGAGGATAAGAAAGAGGAAAAGGCTGATGAAGAGACAAAAGAAGGATAAAGATAGGGATTCAGAGAGTGAGAGGAAGGACTTTCTCAAAAGACTCCTCTTGCAGAAAAGGAAGCAGATCCTTGCAGAGGCGAAGTCTGAGATTGGCAAATTCATCAGGGGTGAGAACAAACAACTGGTAGAGACCGCCCTTGACGATGGGGACTGGTCTGTGGTTGATCTCAGTGAGGATATAAACCTCAGAAAACTGTCTGAACACAAGAAGACACTTGAAAGGATAGATGAGGCACTCCGGAAAATAGAAGAGGGGACGTATGGTATCTGTGAGGATTGTGGTTCAGAGATAAGTGAGGAGAGACTGAAAGTGATCCCCTTTGCCATATACTGCGTGGAGTGTATGGAAAAGAGGGAAAAGATGGAAGAGTTCAAGGAGGAAGAGTACTAATAAAAGACCCTTTCAAGGAACAGCCCATGAGGAGGGGCTGTGGGACCTGCCAAGGTTCTGTCCCTGCTTTCTATTATCTGTTGTACTGAATAAGGAGTGAGTTTGCCTCTACCCACCTCTAAGAGGGTTCCCACCATGGTCCTTACCATATACCTCAGAAAGGCATTCGCCTCCACTGTGAATCTCAGAATGGATGCCTCTATGTGGAACCCGAGAAGGTCGATCTCCTCCTGCTGCTCAATATCCAGTTTATAGACCTCCCGTATTGTGGTGCGGGAACCACAGCCAGATGCCTGGAATGCCCTGAAGTCCCTCCTGCCAAGGCAATACATGGCCGCCTCCTTCATCGCCTCCAGATCGAGTTTTAATGGCAGGTGGTAGGCATATCTCCTGAGAAAGGGGCTCTGCACAGGTGACAGGTCTACAAGATAGATGTACCTCTTTGCTCTTGCACTGTACCTTGGATGAAAATCATCTTCCGCCTCTTCCACGCTCAGGACCCTTACATCCGGTGGGAGCATGCTGTTCAGTGCCCTCAGAAAGACCTCTGGTGAATGTCCTGAAGATGTCCTGAAGGAGGCCACCTGCCCAATTGCATGGACACCGCTGTCGGTCCTGCCTGCGGCTATAACCTTGGTCTTCTCTCCTGTCAACCTCTCCAGAGCATCCTCAAGGATTGACTGGATGGTAATGGCTGCAGGTTGTCTCTGCCAGCCTGCATAATTTGTACCCTCGTACTGCAGGATCAGTTTGATATGTCTCTTCATGGATTCGTTCATCTTAACTCAATGGTAATTCTAATAGATATTGAGAGGTTCTTTCTACATCTCCAACCGAACCAGCACTGCCGCCTAACAAATCTGTCGCATAAATCCTGTCTTGAGGCAGGGGCCCCTGAAAAATCAGAGATTTTTCAGGGCTGAGTCCCTGCCGTAAAAACCCTCCATTCCTATTGGCAATTTAGGAAATTAGAGAGTGCGGGGCCTTCCTGTTTCTGAGCCAGTTCTGAAACTCCGGAAGTGTAAGGGTGTTAAGGACATCCTCCTTTCTGAGCCAGGCCCTCCTTGCCACGGCAACTCCGTATCTCATATAACCCATCTGGTCCTTCAGATGGGCATCTGTGCTTATTATCAATTTCACCCCATGCTCTGCCGCCCTCCTTGCAGCAGTATCATTCAGGTCAAGACGCATCGGGAAGGCATTAATCTCCAGGGCCGTGCCTGTCCTTGATGCCTCCCTGTATACAGTTTCAAGGTCAACCTCGCAGGCATCCCTGTCAGGCATCAGTCTGCCTGTAGGATGGCCTATCATCCGCACATAGGACGATCCAATCGCCTTCAGTATCCTCATAGTGAGTATCTCTGATGACTGCTTCAGGCCTGAGTGGATGGAGGCTATCACGAAGTCAAGCCGGCTCAGGGTCTCTTCAGGAAGGTCGAGTCTACCATCGTTCATTATATCCACCTCCACTCCAGAGAAGACCCTGAAACCGTTCAGTTTCTTGTTCAGGGCATCAATCTCTCTGATCTGTTCAAGGATTCTGTCTTCATCAAGTCCACCAGCGATAGCAAGCCTCCTGGAGTGGTCTGTTATGGCTATGTACTGATACCCCCTCCTCATCGCCTCCTCCACCAGTTCTTCAAGTCTGTTTCTGCCATCACTGTATATTGAGTGTATATGGAGGTCACCCCTGATATCCTCAATGCTGATCAGTTCAGGGAGTCTTCCATCCATGGCCGCCTCTATCTCGCCCCTGTCCTCTCTCAATTCAGGAGGGATAAAGGGGAGGCCAAGGGCCTGGTATACCCCTTCCTCTGTCTCACCACCTATCCTCGTCCCGTCTGACCTGTAGACCCCGTATTCATTCACCTTCAGCCCCTTCCTCTGTGCCAGTTCCCTCAGTCTGATATTATGCTCCTTGGATCCCGTAAAGTACTGCAGTGCTGACCCGAAGGAGTCTTCCTGAACAATCCTCAGGTCGACCTGGAGGGCATCCCTCAGGATTACCGAGGTCTTGGCAGGGCCGCTAACAAGGACCCTCTCTACTGATGGGAGACTGACAAAGGCCCTGATCAATCTCTGTGGATCTTCAGCACAGGCGAGGATGTCCACATCCTTGATAGTCTCCTTCCATCTCCGGAGGCTCCCGGCTATGGCACATCTCTTCACCCCCTTCACCTCCCTCAGGGCCTCCAGTATCTCTTCTGCCAGAGGCATCACCATACCTATGGGCCTTCTCACTCTCGTCCTCTTCAGTATCTGGATACCCTTCAGGATGTTCTTCTCTGTCTTCTCCCTGATCCCTGGCACACCCCTGAGTACCCCCTCCATGGCTGCCCTCTCCAGGGCATCCACATCCCTTATGCCAAGGTGCTCATAGATGAGCCTTGCGGTTGCAGGCCCGAGCCCTGGCACGGCCATCAGTTCCGTAAGCCCCTCAGGGACCTCCCTCTTCAGTTGTTCTAAGAATTCCATCTTCCCCTCTCTCTGATACTGCCTTATCTTGGTAAGGAGGTCCTTACCGATTCCGGGCAGTGAGAGCAATTCCTGGTCAGACATCTCCTCTACAGACCTCTGGAGGTCCTCAAGGATCTGTGCTGCCCTCCTGTAGGCCCTTATCCTGAAGGGGTTGTCTCCCCTTATCTCGAGCAGATCGGCGATTGTATTCAGGGCCTTTGCAATTTCTCTGTTTTTCATACCGTGCCCAGCAGTTCTTTGAGTGTCTGTGCATTCTGAGGTGCATATCCGTAGGCATCATTGTTGAAGTAGATATACACATCCATACCATCTCTCAAGTAGTCCCTGATCATCTCTGCATCTGCCTTGAGTTCTTCCCTGCTGTAGCAGGTATCATAACTTCCACCGTGTCCATGCCTCCTTATGTAGACATAGTCGGTGGTGAGGGGCAACTGTCTATTGAATTCCGGCCAGTCAGCCATACAATAGGAAAATCCCGCCTCCTCCAGTATCCTGGTGGTCTCACTGCTGATCCAACTCTGGTGTCTGAACTCAAAGGTGGCCCTTACCCTGTATCCCTTAAAGAGACTAACAAACTCCCTCAATCTACCCCTGTCTGCCTTGAACTGAGGAGGAAACTGCCACAGTACTATAGAGAGTTTCTCCCTCAGGTTCATCGCCCTCTGCATAAATCGGGAGAGCGCCTCCTCAGGGTCCTTCAACCTCTTTATATGGGTGATGAATCTGCTCCCCTTCACAGAGAAAGAAAAGCCCTCAGGTGTCTGGGTGTACCAGTGCAGGAAGGTCTTCTCCGGGGGAAGGCGGTAGAAGGTGACATTCATCTCTACGGTGTTGAACCTCTCTGTGTAGAAATTGAGGTACTTCTGTTTACTGAGAGAAGGGGGATAGAAAGGTCCCCTCCAGTGGTCATACATGAACCCGCTACAGCCTATCCTCACCTCAGGCATTTACCTGATTTTAACAGTTTCAGAACAGGGATTTCACAGCCTTTTTCTTTCTTTTACAACAGGATGTGGATAGCAATTTTTACTCTTGACTTATACAATATTTTGTGTATAATATAAATGCCACATACTAAATGAAGTATTGTAAGGGGATAGGTGACTGGATGAACTGTCTGGAGTGTCCATACCTCTGCACAAGGCTATGCCCGATTGAGAGGAGGGACCTCTCAGAGGTGATTAAGACCTTAGAAGAAGAGGCGATGTCGGACAGGGATCAATGAAGGCCCTTTTGAGGTGAAACCATGCAATTAGATGAAAGAGAGGAAGGGTACCAGAGTGCCCGAGCAGAAAAGAGAAAAATATCTTTGGGATATCAAAAGGGGATTAATCTTATTCAAGGAGGTATTATTATGTCTATCAAAACAGGACTCATACTCTCAGAAAACGCTCTCAAGGTCCTTGAGAAGAGGTATCTGAAGAAGGACGAGGAGGGCAATGTGGTGGAGACACCTGAGGAGATGTTCCGGAGGGTTGCAAGGGCGATAGCACAGGCAGACCTCCTCTATGGTGCATCCTATCCAGAGGTAGAACGGACAGAAGAGGCCTTTTATGACCTGATGACCTCACTGGAGTTTCTCCCCAACAGCCCCACACTTATGAATGCAGGTACAGAACTGGGGCAACTGAGTGCCTGTTTTGTACTGCCTGTTGAGGACTCTATGGAGGGTATATTTGAGGCGGTTAAGAATGCCGCCATAATTCACAAGTCCGGCGGTGGAACCGGGTTCAGTTTCTCGAGGCTCAGACCGAAGGGCGATGTGGTGGGATCAACAAAGGGGATCTCCTCCGGGCCTGTCTCCTTCATGACGGTGTTTGATGTGGCCACAGAGGCGGTAAAGCAGGGTGGCAGAAGAAGGGGGGCCAATATGGGGATCCTGAGGGTGGATCACCCGGACATACTGGAGTTTGTCTCCTGTAAGGATGACAACCAGAGGTTTACAAACTTCAATATCTCTGTGGCCCTTACAGAAGAGTTCATGGAGGCAGTAAAAAAGGACACCGAGTATCGCCTCGTAAACCCGAGGACAGGCAGGGTGACGGGTACTCTCAGGGCCAGAGATGTCTTCAAACTGATAGTCAGGCAGGCATGGAAGAATGGAGAACCTGGCATAGTATTTCTTGACAGGATAAACAATAGCAACCCCACACCCGAGGTGGGTCAGATCGAAAGCACTAACCCCTGCGGTGAGCAACCACTGCTGCCCTATGAGTCCTGCAATCTGGGATCTATAAACCTTGCAAAAATGGTCAGGGGTGGAGGTATAGACTGGGAACACCTCAGAGAGAGGGTCCATCAGGCAGTGCACTTCCTGGACAATGTGATTGATGTGAACAGGTATCCCCTCAAGAAGATAGAGGAGATGACAAAGGCGAACAGGAAGATAGGCCTGGGGGTGATGGGTTGGGCAGACATGCTGATACAACTGGGCATTCCTTACAACAGTCCTGAGGCGCTATCCCTTGCAGAGGAGGTGATGAGGTTCATATCAGAAGAGGCCCGGAAGGCATCGGCGAGACTGGCTGAGGAGAGAGGGGTATTTCCCAACTGGTCAAGGAGCATCTATGCCAGACAGGCCTTCAGGGTAAGAAACGCAACGGTCACCACAATAGCCCCCACCGGCAGTCTCAGCATAATAGCGGGTTGCTCTTCAGGGATTGAGCCCCTCTTTGCGGTCTGCTTTGTCAGGAATGTCCTTGAAGGGACCAGACTCTTAGAGGTCAATCCACACTTTGAGAGGATAGCCCGTGAGAGGGGATTCTACTCAAGGGAACTGATGGAGGAGGTCTCCAGGACCGGATCCGTAAGGGATGTGGATGGTGTACCCGATGATGTGAAGGCCCTCTTTGTCACCGCCCATGATATCACCCCTGAGGAACACATCAGGATGCAGGCGGCCTTTCAGAGGTATGTGGACAATGCGGTCTCCAAGACGGTGAACTTCCCGAATCATGCAACCCCGGAGGATGTGGAGAGGGTGTATCTACTTGCCTATGAACTGGGATGTAAGGGGGTCACAGTATACAGAGATGGTTCCAGACAGCAGCAGGTCCTCAGCAAGGGGGCCTCAGTAGAGTCGTCTTCTGCCGGAAGCCCGGCACCGCGTGGCCCTTCTGATACTATGGAGGAAAGGATCGTCCCGAGAAAGAGGCCCGAGGTGGTGGTGGGCACCACAAGGGTAATGAAGACAGGTTGTGGTAACCTCTATGTTACAGTGAACGAAGATGAAAGGGGCCAGCCCTTTGAGGTCTTCAATCATATGGGAAAGGCAGGCGGATGTGCGGCAAGCCAGTCCGAGGCGATAGGAAGACTCGTCTCCCTTGCCCTCAGATGTAACATCGCTCCAGAGGAGATCATCAAACAACTGAAGGGCATCTCCTGCCACCAGCAGACCTGGGCAAAGGGTGGCAAGATCTCATCCTGCGCTGATGCAATAGGTAAGGCCCTTGAACTCTATATGACGAAGAAGGGAGGTAACGGCTCAAAGGGGAATATCCCGCAGAGGGGTCCACTGCTTGGGGCATGTCCTGAGTGTGGTGGAGTGGTTGAGCATGAAAGCGGCTGTGTGGTCTGTAGAAACTGTGGATATACCAAGTGTGGATGATAAGGGCATCAGGTTTTGGCCAGGCCTGTAACGGGTTTTTAAATTACACCAAAATAGGGTTGAGGCAGAGGCGGTGTGCCAAAAAAACAGAGGTCAGAAGTCTGAAGTCAGAGGTCAGAAGACTAAGTGAAAAATCCGACTTCTGACCTCTGATATCTGACCTCTGCTGTTCGGCACACCGCCTGTGTATACTATCGCAGGTTATTTTGGACAGCACTAATTGCATATAAAAATCATCGCATTAATTTGTGTCCAAACCAGCAGCCCATCTGACAAATCCTGCCACTTGTATCGACCGAAAGTCTAATAGCATTTCTGAAGGAGGGCGAAAGAAGGTGGTAATTTGTTAAAATCTGAAGATGAATTTCCTTCAGACCATAGGTTCCGGTACACTCCACTTGCTCAGACAGATGGGCGGGATGTTTATCTTTCTTCTGGTCTCTCTCTACCATATCTTCACTCCGCCATTTAAGTTCAAGGTCTTCCTCAGACAGGTGAGGTTCTTTGGGAACAGGTCACTGATGGTCATTGTCCTTACAGGTGCCTTTACAGGTATGGTCCTGAGTCTGCAGGTCTTTTACACCCTCAGAAAGTTCGGATCTGAGGCCCTCCTCGGACCAGCCGTGGCACTGAGCCTTATAAGGGAACTGGGCCCCGTGCTCTCTGCGCTGATGGTGACGGGCAGGGCAGGCTCTGCACTCACTGCAGAGATAGGGATAATGAAGATAACCGAACAGATAGATGCGATACTTGCAATGGCCCTAAACCCCTTGAAATATCTGGTGGTGCCGAATATAGTGGCTGCTATCCTGGTGTTCCCCCTCTTAGGTGGAATCTTTGATCTCGTGGGTATATATACAGGATATGTTGTGGGTGTAAAGATACTCGGATTAAGTAAAGGTACCTATTTCTCCCAGATAGAGACCTTCCTTACCACAGAGGACATAAGTATCGGAACAGTTAAGTCCCTCTTTTTTGGCCTGATAGTCTCATGGGTATGCTGCTGGAAGGGTTACACAGCAGGACATGGAGCAGAGGGCGTAAGCAGGGCCACCACAGAGGCGGTCGTTCTCTCTTCTGTTCTTATACTTGTTTCTGACTATGTTATAGGGACCTTCTATCTATAATGATTGAGATAATAGATATAAGGAAGACACTGGACGGACAGGAGGTCCTGAAGGGGGTGACCCTGAGGATAGAAAAGGGGGAACTCGTTGCAATAGTGGGCAGAAGTGGGGTAGGAAAGAGCGTGCTCCTGAAACATATGCTGGGCCTTTACAAACCTGACAGTGGAAGCATTGTAATAGAGGGTCTGGATATTGTTAGATTTTGTACAAGGGAACTGTGTAAGGTGAGGGAGCGTTTCGGGGTGGTATTTCAGGGTGGGGCACTCTTCGATTCCATGAGCATCTTTGATAATGTCGCCTTTCCACTGAGAGAAAGGCTGAGGCTCAATGAGCAGGTGGTGAGGCAGAAGGTGGAGGAGGTTCTTGAGGATGTGGGGCTCCTGGGACACGAACATAAGTTCCCGGCAGAACTGAGTGGTGGAATGCGGAAGAGGGCAGCGTTGGCAAGGGCCCTTGTGACAGAGCCTTCTATAGTCCTTTTTGATGAACCCACCACAGGCCTTGATCCAATCACTCTCAACTCCATCCATAGGTTGATAGAAAGTACACATAAAAAGTACAATTTTACAGGGGTAATAGTGAGTCATGATGTGCCGGAGGTTTTTTCAATAGTGGACAAGGTAGCAATGCTTGACATGGGAAGAGTTGTCGAGTTCGGGACACCAGAAGAGATAACAAAGTCAAGGCATCCCCTTGTGAGGGCCTTCATAACCGGCTCTCCATATGGACTTCAGGAGACACAGTCTTGAATAGAGATGATATGAAAAGGCTGGAAGTGTTCGTGGGGTTGTTTGTGCTCGTAGGGATCCTTTCGCTCGCATATATCTCGGTTAGATTTGCAAAGATGGAACTGTTCGGGATGAGGGGATACAGGGTGTATGCTGAATTTGTGAAGGTTGGTGGACTGAAACCAGGTGCCCCGGTTGAGATAGCAGGTGTGCAGGTGGGAAGGGTAAAGAGGATTACCCTCACAGAAGACTACCTCGCAAGGGTTGAGATGATTATTGACCATAAGGTGAAACTCCAGAAGGATGCTATAGTCTCTATAAAGACAAAGGGGCTCATTGGGGAGAAATATATTGAGATAACCCCGGGAGGCTCAGAAGACCTTGTGGCAGAAGGTGAGACACTCAGGGAGACAGAGTCGGCGGTGGATATTGAAGAGATCATATCAAAGTTTGTCTTTGGGAAGGTCCAGCAGTGATAAGGGTTATCAAACAGATGTCTCACCGGAGAGTCCTCCTCCATTTAATCCTCCTGCTTGCAGTAGGGCTACCTCTTCTGGTAGAGGCAAAACAGGACCCTACACAATCACACCTCGTAGGTGTGAAAAATGGTTCTATCTTTCTCTGGACAGATGCAGAAGGGGTAGTACATATGACAGATTATCCTCCCCAGACTGAAGCACGGAGGGTATACAAAAAGAGATACATCGAAGCAGTGGAGGTAGTATATATGGAGGTGGAGTGGGATGGTACGGAAGAGATTGCCATGAATAACCCTGACAATAAGACCGCTGATTCCACAGAGGAGACAGGTGATACCATTCTGGAGTCCTATGAGGTGGAGGAGCCTTTGGACCCTCTGGAGGACCTTAATAGAAGGGTCTTCTGGCTTAACGACAGACTTTACTTTTATCTGATAAAGCCGATTGCAAGGGGGTATTCCTTTGTTATACCTGAGGACTTCAGAGTGGCCGTAAGGAACCTCTTTCACAATCTGACCACACCAGTGAGGATGGTAAACTCCCTGCTTCAAGGGAAGGTGGACGGAGCAGCAAGGGAACTCCTCCGATTCCTGCTGAACACCACCGCAGGTGTTGCCGGTCTTGCTGATCCGGCTACTGAGTTTGGTCTGAAGTCGGAGGAGGAGGACTTCGGTCAGACCCTTGCGGTATATGGTATGAGGGAGGGGCCCTATCTGGTGCTTCCAGTCCTTGGTCCATCAAACCTCAGGGACTTCTTTGGCCTGGTGGTTGATACATTTATTGATCCAGTGAATTACATCTCAGACCTGCAGACGGTCCTCGCAATACAGAGTTACAGATATCTGAATAATACATCCCTCAGGATAGGTGAATACGAGACCCTCAAGGCCTCTGCCCTCGACCCTTACACCGCATTAAAAGACGCCTATCACCAGAATAGGAGGAAGGAGGTCCAGAGGTGAGGTCGATTCTTTCATTGGTGGTGATTGTTGTTTTTCTCACCGGTATCGCCCACACCGAGGATACCCCCATGGCCACCCTAAAGGTGGTGGTGGAGAACGTGATAGAGATACTGAAAGACCCCTCACTTAAGGGTCCGGAAAGGTCCAAGGAGAGGAGAAAGGCTATAAGGGATGCTGTGGAGAGGGTCTTTGATTTTGAAGAGGTATCAAAAAGGGCACTTGGCATTCACTGGAGGAGACGTACTCCTGAAGAGAGGAGAGAATTCGTCGCTCTCTTTTCCAGACTCCTTGAAAAGACCTATATAAGTAAAATAGAAGCATATACAGATGAGGAGATCTTCTATCTTGAGGAGAGGGTGAAGGATGGTTATGCCATTGTGAAGACCCTTGTGAAGACCTCTCAGGGTACTGAAGTTCCCATTTACTACAGGATGCTACAGAAGAGAGGAAGGTGGGTGGTCTATGATGTGGTTATAGAAGGTGTGAGCCTGGTCAGAAACTACAGAAGTCAGTTTAATAAGATAATTCAAAGGGAGTCATATTCAGGTCTGCTAAGTTTGCTCCGGCAAAAGGTCGCTGAGGAATGAGACGTTATATCCTCGCCATCACAGGGGCGACAGGTGTTGTTATTGGTCTGAGATTATTGGAAGTTCTTGCAGAGTCCTCTGAGGTCCATCTCATCATCACAGAGACAGCCAGAGAGATTATAAAAGTGGAGACCGGCCTGAACCTTGATGATGATCAAGGAGGCTCTACAGTCCAGGAAAAATTCGGGGAAAAGGTGACAATATACAGTGATGACGACCTCTGGGCACCCATGGCCAGTGGTTCCTTTCTCTCCTCAGGGATGGTGATCGCCCCCTGTAGTATGAAGACCCTTTCAGGTATAGCCCATGGCTATGCCAATAGCCTTGTAGAGAGGACTGCCGATGTGATGATTAAAGAGGGCAGACCCCTTATCCTCTGTCCCAGAGAGACCCCCTTCAGTGTTATTCATCTGGAGAATATGCTGAAACTGGCCAGGGCAGGTGTGAGGATCGTGCCCCCAGTGATCGGGTTCTACCACAGGCCAAAAAAGGTAGAAGAGTTGATAGATTTTGTGGTTGGGAAGATCCTTGATCAGTTAGGGGTTGGTCATTCCCTATTTAGAAGATGGGGTTGACATAATCTTCCAGTTTTAGTATATTTAGTAGTCACTTTTTGGGGAAGGGGATTCTCAAATGGGGATTGATACAAGACCGATAGATAATATTTCCCTTTGTTCCAGATGCTGGCATAGAATTTGTATAATTCCAGGAAGGTTCCAGAAGTGGCTACATTTGTAGCCCTATCACATCATGAGGAAAGGGGGTGAACAGATGAAGAGAGGTCTTATTCTCTTGCTGGTACTGATTGTTGCAGCCGCCTTTGTGGGGACCACCATGGCAGTGCCACCCGGCAAGACAGTAGAGTTTAAGGACGGAAAGGTGGGGAAGGTCATCTTTGACGGGAAGAAGCACGCTGACAAGGGGCTGAAGTGTAACGACTGCCATCCGAAACTCTTCCAGATGAAGAAGGGCGCCCAGAAGATCACCATGAAGGACATCAATGCCGGAAAGTTCTGCGGTGCCTGCCACAATGGCCAGAAGGCATTTAAGCCCGTGTTCTGCAAGAAATGCCATATTAAAAAGAAGAAGGTAATCAAGGGTTGTTAATATTCAATATGGTCCTTGGAGGGGGTGTAGACACCTCCTCCTTTCTTTTATTCCACTTATTTTTAGAGAGATTCTAGTTGTCGGTTGGTAAAAAGAATGTTTAGCCTTGATTCTGAATGCTTTTTCTTTTTTTTTCTCGCCTTATCTCTCTGTTTATCTGTTTTATAGTATCTTCCAGTAGTTGACATCCTGTAAAATGTATTTATATGATAAAGTTGAAAGGTTGAGTTGTTCTTTACATCAAAGCCAACAGTTCTCCGCGATACCTCATCAGGGGTGTAGAGCTGAGGGAACAAGAAGAGTTAGGGAGCCAGCGGTATATGTGGTGTGCACGCCCCAAAGGCCCTAAAAAGCCTGCGGGGAAGCCTAAGCATATACCAAGGCACCCACTTGTCTGAGAGCCTCAGATGCTCGCATACCCGGAGGTATCGCGGGGTATTGATTTTTCCCTCCTTTGATGATATAATATATTTGTGTGTAGTAATGATACCGTTCTTTGACAACTGAAAAGCAGGTCCCTCCAAATTTGAGTTTCAGCTTCAAGGATGAGAGTTTGATCCTGGCTCAGAGCGAACGCTGGCGGCGTGCCTAACACATGCAAGTCGAGCGGGGCGCAGGGGAGCGGCACCTTCGGGTGCCAATCTCCTGTTGCCTAGCGGCGGACGGGTGAGTAACACGTGGGTAACCTACCCCCAGGACTGGGACAACCCGGGGAAACCCGGGCTAATACCGGATAAGACCACGGGCTGGAATGCCTGTGGTAAAAGGGGCAACCCGCCTGGGGATGGGCCCGCGGCCTATCAGGTAGTTGGTAGGGTAATGGCCTACCAAGCCTAAGACGGGTAGCCGGGCTGAGAGGCTGGCCGGCCACACCGGGACTGAGACACGGCCCGGACTCCTACGGGAGGCAGCAGTGGGGAATCTTGGGCAATGGGGGAAACCCTGACCCAGCGACGCCGCGTGGGGGAAGAAGGCCTTCGGGTTGTAAACCCCTTTTGTGGAGGAGCAGAGAGGAGAGTACTCCACGAATAAGCCCCGGCTAACTACGTGCCAGCAGCCGCGGTAAGACGTAGGGGGCGAGCGTTGCTCGGATTCACTGGGCTTAAAGGGGGCGTAGGCGGTGAGGCAAGTCCAGGGTTGAAGGCAGAGGCTCAACCTCTGTAGGGCCCTGGAAACTGCTTCACTTGAGTGAGTCAGGGGAGGGCGGAATTCCCGGTGTAGCGGTGAAATGCGTAGATATCGGGAGGAAGGCCGATGGCGAAGGCGGCCCTCTGGGGCTCAACTGACGCTGAGGCCCGAAAGCGTGGGGAGCAAACAGGATTAGATACCCTGGTAGTCCACGCCCTAAACGATGGCTGCTAGCCGTTGCGGGTGTCGACCCCCGCAGTGGCGAAGCTAACGCGTTAAGCAGCCCGCCTGGGGAGTACGGCCGCAAGGCTAAAACTCAAAGGAATTGACGGGGGCCCGCACAAGCGGTGGAGCGTGTGGTTTAATTGGATGCTAAGCCAAGAACCTTACCAGGGCTTGACATCCAGTCGTCAAGGCATGTGGAGACACATGCTGAGCGTGCGCGGTAGTGCACGCAGGCTGGACAGGTGGTG
>WGER01000029.1 GCA_015492645.1 Nitrospirota bacterium | reverse complement strand
GGAAGCCGCGCCGCCGCTGATGTTGACCGTTAGAGATATTTAAAAAATAAAGGTAAACAAGGGAGCATGACCATATTTGTATTTTGAAATAATTGGAAAGATTGAAAATATAGAAACAATTGCTGTTGGCAAGTCTATCCGTCAATTAAGAAGACTTGAAAGAATTTATGGCAAAGGTAGATGGCGAAAACTTAAAGGAACTGCTAAAATAAAACTAAGGAGTGGTCAGATTTACTGAGCGGAAATACATTGGTATGAGGCACATGGAATTGAGTAGAAGGAATTTAAGATCAAAAGGATTTTAGAAAAATTATGAGAAGAATAGGCAAATTTGTATTATGCATAGAAAATAAAGAATATCCAGCATCTCTGGAGAAATGGAAGATTTATCCTGTGATTAAAGAAGATGAAATGGAAGGATATATCAGGATTATAGATGAAAGCGGAGAAGACTATCTATATCCTGAAGAATATTTTGTATCAATAGAGGTTCCATCAGGTGCAAAAGAGAAAATAGAGAAAGAATATATAAAAACCTAAACTCTAACGAACCGCTACACCTGCCGAAAATGCTCTCGCATTTTCGGCAGGTGAGTTCAATGTTATAAAAACAAAAGGCATCATTGCTGGCACTTGCATACCAAAAGGTTTATAGGTTAGTATTTGTTATGAAGCAAAGGTTTACAGCCATAATTCAAAAAGAAGAAGACATGTTTGTTGCTTTATGTCCAGAACTGGACATAGCAAGCCAGGGACATTCTATTGAAGAAGCAAAGAAGAATTTAGAAGAGGCGGTAACTCTGTTTTTTGAACATGCCTCACCTGAAGAAATCAAAGAAAGGTTAAAAGAGGATATATACATATCTCCTTTTGAGGTAGCAGTTGCCCAAACTGAGAATTCTGTCTGGGAGGGAAGTCTGCAAGATACTTCAAAGATATGGCTTCAAGGAAATAAGACAAAGAGGAAGCCATATAGTAATGCAAAAACAAATGGGGAAAAGCACCATAACCGTTCCAGTACCAGACCATAAAGAGATAAAAAGAGGCACATTGATGTCTATCATCAGACAATCAGGAATACCAAAAGAAGAATTTGAGATACAATGATTCTAACAACCCTTTCCTGCGGACGGCAAAAGCCGCCGCAGAAATTGGCGTTATGGTAAAATATAGAAAACGATAACGCGAGGTTAGCAATGAATACGGTAAAAGAAGAAATTAAAACTTTACTGGAAAGACTTCCAGACGATTGCACTATAGAAGATATACAATACCATCTTTATGTCTTGGGAAAAATCCAGAAAGGAATAGAGCGCGCTGAGAAAGAAGGCACTATTTCCCATGAACAGGCCAAAAAGAGATTAAGTAAATGGATTACAGAATAGTATGGTCTCCAGAAGCGATAGAAGATATTGAGTCTATTGCAGAGTATATAGAAAGAGATTCAAAGTTTTATGCAAAGTCTGTAGTGAATAAGATTTTTCAATCCACAGAGAAATTGAAAGAATTTCCGAAAATTGGAAGAGTTGTCCCAGAAATAGGGAGGGAAGATATAAGAGAGTTGATAGTCTATAGTTACCGTCTTGTCTATCAGGTGAAAGAGAGACAAATATTAATAATTGCAGTGATACATGGCAAAAGACAGTTTGAAGATGCAATAGAAAAATACAGAATTTCCTAACCACCCTTTCCTGCGGACGGCTAAAGCCGCCGCAGAAATTGGCGTTAGATCTAAAGGTGTGGTACATGCTCCAAGCATATAGTGATTCTGAATTATTAAGAATCTTATCTAATATAGATGTATCTGTCCCAAGAAGATCAGAGGGTCGCACGAAAGAGCATACGGAGCGATATGCTATTGCCTACTTGCTGAGTACCTTAGTTGGGAAAGGCCGTCTTTCATATCCGCTCTGCTTAATTCGGAGAGAGCGCCCTGATTTTTTGCTCATTTTGGGGACTATGCAGATAGGTATTGAGCATACTGAAGCAGTTCCTCAAAACGATGCACATAGAACAGTACTGAGAGAAAAGGGGAATAGACCGGATCAATTTTTCATTTCACACCATCACCCCGGAGAGACCCGGAAGTCCGCAAAGGATCTGGTTGAAGAAATTGAAGCCAACCAACCTGGTAATGGATGGGCTGGTGACTCAGTTGAAACAGAGTGGGCCGATGCAATGTTCCACTTTATCGAGCAAAAGGTGGCTACACTCCGAAAAGATGGGTTTGAGAGATTTGAGCAAGACTGGCTTCTTATTTATGACAATTGGCCGCTACCCGCAGTTGATCGTCGCAAAGCCGCCTGTTGTCTAAGGGAGTTCGTAAATAGAAGTGGGGTTCTGAATGAATTCGCTCGAATTTATATCATTACTGGAAAATATGTATTGGAGATTTTCAATGATCGGATTCAACTTTTTGAAATTAATGACATATGGAAGTGAGTTCCAATTGGGTCAGCAGGAAGCTCCTTACGTCGCGCCTGTTACTCATCACGTTAGAGAAAAGAAAATAGAGAAATAGAGATTGAAAAAGATGATTCGTGAACAATTTTTAAAAATGTTACGGCAAGAAATTCCATATATTAAAGCCCATGAAGAAGATGATTGGGATTGGTACAATGAAGGGATGGGGCTTCTTAAAAAGGGAGAGTTTGAGAAAGCAGAAAAGAAATTCAAAGAGTTAATATTATCGCAACCTGAACATCACGATGGATATGAAGGCTTAGCTAGAGTTTATATGATGAAAGGCAGATTAAAAGAAGCATTATTTTTAATTGGAGAAGCTATTCAATTAGCAGAAAAATTTCTAAAAGATGATAGTATAGATATAGAAGTTTTAGAAGAGTTAAAACAGTTACGAGAGGAGATAAAAAGAAGAATACAACCTATCTAATAATCCGCTGAGTTTGGGTGTCAGGATAAAGTAGTTGTCTGAACTCTGAACTTATTGAAAAAACAAGATTTCAGTTTTTGTTTCTGCCTCGGCAGAGAAAATAAGGGAGACAATTACAGATTTAACTAAGATCAAGATCTGGGAACCTTCTCACAGATTACCGCTTGTTAGTCATAATTGGATTCCTGATAAATTAAAAATGGGCCTTTGGGTTGGGCCCCCCAAAATCAGAAATTTTGGGGGGAGGGACTCAGGTCCTGAAAAACCTATGATTCTTTACACCCGGATTCGCCGTTAGAAATAATGAGTAAAAGACGGCGGGGGATGTCTCAAAATGGGGGTCCCTATCTTTGATTTTCGGGGCAGAAAACTGAATTAATGCGACAGGACCCCCTCCCTACTCCCCCCTTGAAGGGGATGGAATGAGGTGGGGTGAAAGGTGAAGGTGGTTAACTTTGGCAAGGCACTGGAAGTGTCGCCGAACAGAGGTCGGAAGTCAGAGGTCTGAACTCAGACAGAGGGGTCTTCTGAGCTCTGATTCCTGACTTCTGATTTCTGTCTTTCGGCTGAGAGGGACCCAGGAAAATCTGCGATTTTCCTGGGCAGGAACCCCCGCCACCTATAATGTGCTTTGACTAAAGTCTAATGGCAATTTACAGTAATTCCGTAATGTTGACAATCCAGAAGGGGATATGATAAAAATAATTGGAGACTTTGGAGGCCTTCTATGGATTTCATATCGAGGCTTCTCAGGAGATTGGGTTTATCATGCGGAGAATTCTATTATAAAATCAGGTATAAAAGCCTGAAGAGGGAATACGAGCAACTGAAGGTCCTGTATTATCATCGTCTCTCTGAGATGGAAAAGAAGACGGCTGAAAGGCTAAAGGATCTTGAGGCGAAGTTGAAAGAGATGGAGGCGAAGGCTGAGAAGAACGAGGTGCTCTTGAAGGTTATTGACTCGCTGGAACCTCATAACAGAAGGAATTAGTGCGGGCGTAGCTCAGCTGGTAGAGCACAACCTTGCCAAGGTTGGGGTCGCGGGTTCGAATCCCGTCGCCCGCTCCATAATAGTTTCAATACCTTGACTCAGTATTTCTCAGGCGGCGTACCCAAGCGGCTAAGGGAGAGGTCTGCAAAACCTCCATTCGCCGGTTCGAATCCGGCCGCCGCCTCCAGTTGTCCATGTCCCGCCAGAGGATAAAGGTAAAAGGTGTGGTACAGGGGGTAGGATTCAGGCCCTTTGTGTATAATCTTGCAAGGAGACTGAATCTCCGGGGTTTCGTGAAGAATACCTCTAAGGGTGTGGTCATAGAGGTGGAAGGAGATGGGACAGAGCAGTTTTTGAGCACATTGAGGGAATCGCCACCACCCCTGGCAAGGATTGAGGATATTCAGGTGGAAGAACTACAGGAGATCGGGTATCCTGACTTCCAGATACTCGAGAGTGAGGAGGAGGGTAGTTTTACCCATGTGAGTCCCGATGTCTCGGTATGTGAGGACTGTCTCAGGGAATTGATGGACCCTTCGGACAGGAGATATCTCTATCCCTTTATAAACTGTACAAACTGTGGTCCCAGATATACAATAACAAGAGGGCTTCCCTATGACAGACCCAATACCACAATGGCAGAGTTTGAGATGTGTAAGGTCTGTGCAGAGGAGTATCACGATCCGACGAATAGACGTTTTCATGCCCAGCCCAATGCCTGCCCAGAGTGTGGCCCCCACCTTTATTTAAAGGTAAACTCTTCCCGTTTTGCCATGTATGAGGAGAGAGACCCTCTGGAGGCCTGTATTTCAATTTTAAGGGAGGGAGGGATTGTGGCAGTAAAGGGTCTTGGAGGGTTTCATATAGCCTGTGATGCTGAAAACAGAGAAGTGGTATCGATCCTGAGACAGAGAAAGAAGAGGGGGAATAAGCCCTTCGCCCTTATGGCCCCGGATATAGAGACCATAGAGCAGTACTGTCATATCTCAGATGAAGAGAGGCGTCTCCTGCTGTCCAAGGAACGGCCGATTGTGCTTCTGAGAAGGAGGGGCAGACTCCTCGAATGGGTAGCACCTCAGAACCCCTTCCTCGGTTTCATGTTGCCTTACACCCCCCTGCACCACCTCCTTTTCTACTACCCTGCAGGCAGGGCCCCCAACTTCAAGGCACTTGTGATGACCAGTGGTAACCTCTCTGAGGAACCGATAGTACACAGAGAGGATGATGCACTGAGTAGGCTTAGCGGGATTGTGGACGCCTTTCTATTTCATAACAGGGACATCTACATGAGGGTGGATGATTCTGTGCTCTCAGCAGAGTTGGTGATAAGGAGGGCAAGGGGGTATGTGCCAAACTCGGTGAAGTTAAAGATTCATACCCCTGAGGCACTTGCAACAGGTGGAGATCTGAAGAATACATTCACGCTCACAAAGGAGGGATACGCCATTGTGAGCCAGCATATCGGGGATATGGAAAACTATGAGACACTGCAGTTTTTTGAGGAAGTGGTGGAAAACCTGTGCAGGCTCTACAGGGTCACTCCCAGGATTATAGCAACTGATATGCACCCCCAGTATCACAGCAGACTCTGGGCCGAGCGGCAGGGTCTGCCTGTTATCTACTGGCAGCACCATCATGCCCATGTTGCCTCTGTACTGGCCGAGGCTGACCTGAATGGGCCTGTGATAGGGGTGGTACTTGATGGCACTGGCTATGGGACTGATGGGAGGCTGTGGGGTTTTGAGGTTTTACTCGTGGAGGGTTGCAGATTTGAGAGGCTCGCCCATCTGAGATACATCCCACTGCCAGGGGGGGAGGCAGCCATAAGGGAACCCTGGAGGGTAGCCATTGCTCTCATTAAAGAGACCTTCTCCTCAGAGACAGACAGATGGATAGAACGCCTTGGCCTTGCCGAAAGGGTGACCCCTGTGAGGGTGGAGATGATACAGAGGTTACTGCAGATGGGTGGGTTTACGGTCATGAGTTCAGGATGTGGAAGGCTCTTTGATGGTGTAGCCTCACTTCTGGCGGTGAAGGATGTGAATACCTTTGAGGCAGAGGCCCCGATCGCACTGGAATCAACTGTTACTGATGGAATAGACAGGTTTTACAGATTTGAACTGACAGACTCAGTTCCTTCTGAAATAGACTACAGGCCAACTGTGGAGGACCTTGTGAGGGAGTATGCCGGTGGTCGTCCTGTTCAGGAGATTGCAACAAGGTTTCATAATACCGTGGTGGAGGCAACTGTAATGAGTGTAAAGAGGATCTCCAGACAGACAGGGATTAGGGATGTGGTACTGTCAGGAGGGGTATTCCAGAACCACTACCTCCTCAGGAGGATGAAGAGGAGGCTCAAGGAGGAGGGGCTTCAGTGTTTTACCCACAGGGAGTTTCCACCAAATGATGCCTCTGTCTCACTGGGACAGGCATTTCTGACAGCACTCCATACAGAGGCAAACAATGGATATTGACAGACACATAGAGTTGCTCACATCAGGTATAAGAAGGGCAGTGAGGTCCCTCGGCAGAGGGATCAAGATAATGGAGGTCTGCGGCACCCATACTGTAGCCATATTCAGGCATGGGATCAGGGCGCTCCTGCCCGAGGATATAACACTGTTGAGCGGTCCTGGCTGTCCTGTATGTGTGACCTCAATAGAGGATGTGGACAGGGCTATAGCACTGTCACTTCAGAGGGGTGTAATACTGGCCACCTTTGGAGACATGATGAGGGTGCCTGGAGCAAGGCTCTCCCTTTATCATGCACGGTCAGAGGGGGCTGGGGTGGTGGTAGTCTATTCTCCGATGGACTGTCTTGAGACTGCAAAGAGGAATCCTGATAGAGATGTGATCTTCTTTGGCACAGGTTTTGAGACAACATCACCATCTGTGGCTGCCACACTTGTTGAGGCAGACAACCTTGGTATCGAAAACCTCTATCTGTACAGTTGTCATAAACTGGTTCCCCCTGCCCTGAGGGCACTCCTTGAAGACTCTGAGACAGAGATAGATGGATTTATACTACCCGGACATGTGAGTACCATAATCGGATCTGGACCTTATGAGTTTATAGCCTCAGAGTATAAGGTTCCCTCTGTGATAACTGGATTCGAAGGGCCGGATATCCTTGAGGGAATACTCATGATTCTGGATCAACTCCTGGAGGGCAGGGCAGAGGTCCAGATCCAATACAGGAGGGTGGTAAGGCCCGAGGGTAACCCCAGGGCGGTTGAGTTAATTGAAAGGGTCTTCAGGCCAGCAGACACTCACTGGAGGGGAATTGGTACCATACCCCGAAGCGGGCTTGACCTACGAGAGGAGTTCACCCACAGGAATGCCAGGGTCCATTTCCCTGTAGAGGTCCCCAGGGCAGAGGAGCCAAAGGGGTGCAGGTGTGGTGATGTCCTGCGGGGCAAGAGGTTGCCTCCTGAATGTCCCCTCTTTGGAAGGAAGTGCACACCAGAACATCCTGTTGGGGCCTGTATGGTGAGCACAGAGGGGAGTTGTGCTGCCTATTACAGATACTCAGGTCTCCTCTGATGCAACCAAGAGGTTTATCTTGTGAGCCACACAGGCTGCTCCGAACCCGTTGTCAATATTAACCACTGTTATCAGGGGTACACATGTGTTTAACATTGAAAAGAGCGGGGTGAGCCCCCCGAGAGAGGTACCATATCCAGTTGAAGTGGGCACCCCGATTACCACCTTACCTGTAATAGAGGCGACCACTGTGGGAAGGGCCCCTTCCATCCCTGCAACTGCAATCACCACATTGGCCTGCATCAGGGAGTCCATGTAGGCAAAGAGCCTGTGTATACCTGCGACACCGACATCCTCAATCAAAAGGGTCTTACTACCGAGAAAACTTGCCGTGAGGTCCGCCTCTTCTGCTACAGGTCCATCAGAGGTGCCAGCAGAGACAATGGCTATCAAACCAACCCTGTCTTGAGGAATCCCTGCAACGATCACACCTGAACGGGGAAAGAATTCTGCCTCCTTTATCTGTATCGCCCTGTAGATCTCCTCTCTGGCCCTGGTGATCAGGACTCTGCCGCTCTTCTCATATATCCTCCTGCCGATCGCAACTACATCTTCCACTGGTTTGTCCTTCGCAAAGACCACCTCCGGTATACCATGCCTCAAATGTCTGTGATGGTCTATGTGGCTGGAGCGGACCTTCTCAAAAGGCAGGCTCTTCAGTATCTGGATCAGGTCATCTTCAGAGAGGGAACCATTCTTCAGTTTCTGGATCAGTTCCCGCAGATACCCCTCATCCATGACCCACTTTCTTCTTTCTCTTTACCACGAGCCAGGCGACCGGGATGACCTCTGTCTCTTCTCTTCGATCCTTGTCAACCGGGTAGGACGTCTTCCGTCTGTCAACAATGAACTTCATATTTGAGTATGTGGGACAGAGAGTAAAGAGATTGGGGTTGAATATGAGATATCTCTCCATGTCACAGTTTGGACAGAGGTCCTTCTGCGAGGGGTCTGCTGTGTAGGTGGTTAAACCACATTTTGGACAGGTATAAACCATGCTATCACCCTCCTGCCCAGAAATAAGGATTTTCTTTGGCCTGACTCGCGCCCTACCTCCCTTTGTTAGGATATAAACATAATAAAAGAGAATTTTTTAAAAAGTCAAATCCCTGCGTGAGTTCAAAGATGATGTCTGCGATGTGTTCTATACCAACCAGAGTTGCCGAAAAGTACAGATTTCAGTGATACCTACAGTGCATTTATTTCATATACTCATGGCAATTCTTACACAGTTCTGTGGGAGTTGTGGCAGGATAGCGAAAGAGTTTTGTATACTCTGAACTATGGGGATTGTGACAACTTGCACAGGAAAGAACCCCGTACCTTGACTTTGGGTCCTTCCTTCCTTCAAGCGGGTGCCCCTGACCTGTGAAAAATGCGATGGGATGAGGTGTCTTTATTATCCTTGGATGACAATTCAGACATGTTACATTGATAGAGTCCTTGAGCAGGGCGATTGAGGATGAGGCGTGGGCCTGGTGGCAGACTGTACACATCCCTGCGGCCACAGGGGGATGTACATTCTTCCTCTCAAACTCCTCACTGCCATGACAGTTGAAACATAGATATGGGATCCTGTTTACAGTTAATTTTCTGGCATCTGACTGATGGGGCTCATGGCAACTCATGCATAGGCCATCCTTAACAGGCGGATGATACCTCTTGTCCTTGAATCTCTCCTGCAGATGGCACTTCCAACATAACTCCGGGACATCGGCTTCCAAAAGCCTTCCGGCTGGTGCTGCATGGGGATCATGACAGTTGAGACAGAGGCCCCTGTATACGGGTGAGTGGTGATACCTCTTTTTGTCTGAAACAAACTTTTCTTTATCATGACAATTGAAACATACACCAGGCACCTCTGATGGTAACATCTTAGGGGCATTGTTACTGTGAGGATCATGACAGTTTGTACACATGCCGGCCTGTACGGGCGGATGAATAGAATTGTTCTTGAATCTTTCATCTCCATGGCAGCCATAGCATAGGTCTGGTTGAGGTTGAAGAAGGAGTTTTTCATTATCAGAGGAATGGACATCGTGGCACATCAAACACTGCCCTTCTGCTACAGGTGGGTGTTTGTATGCCTTTTCAAAGATACTCCTGTCATGGCAGCCAAAACAGAGTTCAGGCACATCCGCAAAAAGGAACTTCCTGAATTTGGGGTTTTTCTGATGAGGCTGTGTATGGCATGAAGTACACCCAAGGGCCGTTATAGCGGGATGAACCACCTTCCTTGTTGCCATGTACTTGTGGCACATCTTACAATCAGGAAACTTCTTTGTGCCTTTTGTGTTCTGAGCAGAGAGGGAGGGAGAGGACAAGAGAAGAATGATCAGCAAAGCCCATCCAGCATAGAGATATCTTTTTAGCAAAATCATTGAAAAGTATTATACTCAAAGGACTTGGAGAAGTCAACCACGCGGCATTCCTCCGAATTCCGTGAGGACAAACCACGGCCACCTCTAACAGGGCACCTAAAGCAAGAAACTCTCTTAACAGATGAAACTCCCTCTCTGAGGGCGAGGGCAGGTGTGAGGGTGATCAAAAGTACCTTTCCTAAACCAACTTCTTACACTGGGCACTGCACCAAAAATTGACCTTTAGAAAAGAAGATTGATAAAATTAAAGAAAGGTGTTAGCCTTTTGAAATCTGCTCTTTTATGGTTCCTTCCTCTGAAGGGCATAAAGGGGCATGAGGAGGAAAGACTTGAATATCTATCGTAGCCTCTTTATATGGCTGCTTATCGGGGCACTGATGATAATCCTCTTTGACCTGCTGAACACCCCAACCAAGCAGTATAAGGAGATAACATTTTCTGATTTTGTCGAAAAACTGGAGGCATCCCAGATTGTGGAGGTGACAATTAAGGAAAATGAGGTCACAGGTGTCCTGAAGGATGGTACAACCTTTAAGACCTATGTAGAAAAGTATCCAGAGTTTATTAAGGAACTGAGGGAGAGGGGTGTCAAGATTGTCGTCAAACCGCCTGCCCAGAGTCCCTGGTATGTGAGTTTCCTCCTTTCCTGGGGACCCATAATCTTCTTTGCACTCCTCTGGATATTCTTCATGAGACAGATGCAGGTAGGGGGCAATAAGGCACTCTCATTTGGTAAGGCGAGGGTGAGGCTCGTCTCTGACAAATCCAAGAAGATCACATTCAAGGATGTGGCAGGGATAGAGGAGGCAAAGACAGAGGTCCAGGAGATAATAGACTTCCTGAAGGACCCGGAGAAGGTTACACGGCTTGGTGGAAAGATCCCCAAAGGGGTGCTTCTGGTGGGTCCTCCAGGTACGGGTAAGACACTGCTGGCCAAGGCCATTGCAGGAGAGGCAGATGTGCCGTTTTTCTCTATCTCTGGCTCCGAATTTGTGGAGATGTTTGTAGGGGTGGGGGCCTCAAGGGTGAGAGATCTATTTGACCAGGCTAAGAAACATGCCCCCTGTATCATATTTATAGATGAGATAGATGCTGTGGGCAGGCACAGGGGGGCAGGTCTGGGTGGTGGCCATGACGAAAGGGAACAGACCCTCAACCAGTTGCTGGTTGAGATGGACGGTTTTGAGGGGAAGGAAGGGATTATTGTAATAGCAGCCACAAATAGGCCTGACGTACTGGATCCAGCGTTGCTGAGGCCGGGGAGGTTTGACCGGCAGATAGTGGTTCCCTCACCCGATGTGAAGGGTAGGCTCGAGATCCTGAAGGTCCATACAAGGAACATCCCCCTTGCTGAGGATGTAGACCTGGAGGTGATAGCCAAATCCACTCCTGGTTTCTCCGGTGCTGACCTTGCAAATCTTGTTAATGAAGCGGCCCTGCTTGCTGCAAGGAAGTCGAAGAACAGGGTGGAGATGGAAGACTTTGATGAGGCCAAGGACAAGGTCCTTATGGGTGTAGAAAGGAAGAGCATGATTATAAGTGAAGAGGAGAAGAAGAACACAGCCTATCATGAGGCAGGCCATACATTGGTGGCAAAATTGATCCCTGGTACAGATCCTATTCATAAGGTCAGTATCATACCAAGGGGTAGGGCACTTGGCGTTACCCAGCAATTGCCAATGGACGATAGATACACCTATTCCAAGGACTACCTCTTAAAGACGATGAGGGTCCTTCTCGGTGGAAGGGCTGCCGAGGAGATAGCCCTCAAACACATGACTACAGGTGCTGGTAATGATCTTGAAAGGGCCACAGAACTGGCGAGAAAAATGGTCTGTGAATGGGGAATGAGCGAGAGACTCGGCCCTCTCACCTATGGTAAGAGAGAGGAACACATCTTTCTGGGCAAAGAGATAGCACGCCACAAGGACTTCAGTGAGAAGACGGCAGAGGAGATAGATATGGAGGTGAGGAGGATTGTGAAGGAGGCATACGATGATGCCAAGAACCTCCTGAAGGAGAATAGAGATATCCTTGAAGCACTTGCAAATCGGCTGCTGGAGAAAGAGACCCTGGACGCCTCAGAGATAGACAGGGTGATTGAAGAGACGATCAGTAAGAGAAAGACCTCTGATGCAACTGTCCTTTCGGAATCGGAGTTATAACCTCTCAGAAAAGACCCTCATAATGGGTATCCTGAATGTCACCCCTGATTCATTCTCTGATGGGGGTCGGTTTTTTGATTCAAAAAGGGCAGTGGATAGGGCACTGCAGATGGAAGAAGAAGGTGCAGATATAATAGATGTAGGAGGGGAATCTACAAGACCAGGGTCAGAACCGGTACCACTGGAGGAGGAACTGAGGAGGGTAATACCTGTTATAGAGGCCCTGGCGAAGAGGCTCTCTGTCCCTATATCGATTGATACATACAAGGCTGAAGTGGCGAAGAGGGCACTTGAGGCAGGTGCCAGTGTAGTCAATGACATCAGTGGCCTAAGGTTTGATCCAAAAATGGCAGAGGTGGTTGCAGATTCAGATGCGGCTGTCGTGATAATGCATATAAAGGGCACACCAAAGGATATGCAGACCAATCCCCACTATGACGACCTGTTTGGTGAGATAATAGGATATCTGAGGGAAGGCATCGAGATTGCCAGGGCCCATGGGATAGGTGAAGATCGTATCGTGGTGGACCCAGGTATAGGGTTTGGAAAGACTGCTGAACATAACCTCCAGATAATTAATAGACTGGAGAGATTCTCAGTCCTTGGCAGACCTCTGTTGATCGGGCCCTCCAGAAAGTCATTTATAGGGATGGTGCTTGGTGGAGTGCCACCTTCAGAGAGGCTTGAGGGAACTGCAGCAGCAGTGGCTGTAGCAGTCCTCAAGGGTGCCTCTATTGTGAGGGTTCATGATGTAAAGGAGATGGTTCCTGTAGTAAGGGTTGCCGAGGCTATAAGGAAAGAGAGACTCCCTACACATTGAACCTGAAGTTTATTATGTCTCCATCAGTAACGATATACCGTTTCCCCTCCAGACGAAGTAATCCTCTCTGTCTCGCCTCTGCCATGGAGCCGATCCTGAGAAACTCTTCGGCACCTATCACCTCGGCCTTTATAAATCCCCGCTGTATGTCCGAATGGACCCTGCCAGCAGCCTCCCAGGCCGTTGTTCCTTCTCTAACAGTCCATGCCCTCAGTTCCTTCTCATTGAATGTAAAGAACGATATGAGGCCGAGTTGTCTGTAGCAGGTTCGGATGACCCTCTGTATCACAGGTTCCTGAATGCCCATCTCTCTGAGAAATGGTGCCCTATCCTCTTCGGGCAGTTGTGCAATCTCCATCTCTATCTTTGCAGAAAGGGTAAGGACAGGGATATCCTCTCCAAGGTATCCTCTGAACACCTCCATTATCTCATGATCTCCCTTTAACTCTGCCTCCGAGAGGTTAATCAATACCACCTCTGGCCTTACCGTGAAGAAGTACAGGTGCCTGAGGGCCTCTCTATCATCATCTGTCAAAGGGGCCTGGTTTAGAGGTGTTTCAGACTCAAGAGACTGAAGACACCTCCTGAGGGCCTCCTCTTCCCTCCTGTTCACCTCTTTCCCCTTTTTTCTCAATTCCTCGATCCGTTGCAGTCTCTTTTCCACCAGATCAAGGTCAGTGAGTATTAATTCCATCCTCAGTGTCTTGAGGTCCTCAAGGGGATTTATCCTGCCAAAGGGGTGGACAACAGAGGGGTCGTCAAAGGCCCTGATCACATATAAAAAGGCATCCGCCTCCTTCAGGGCCTCGAGGACCCTCTGGTTATGTTTGGGGTCCCCACGGCTGATGCCCAGATAGTCCATAAATATCACAGTAGCAGGGGTGACCCTCGGAGGTTTAAGGAGTTCGGCAAGGCGTCTGAGCCTATCATCAGGGACCTTTACCACCCCTTCATGTAGATGCCCCTCTGTAGTTATGTAGGGTGTGGTTGGTAGGTCTAAACCGGTAAGGGCATTAAAAACAGTTGTTTTACCAGAGTTTGCCAGACCGAGGATCCCGATCTTCATAACAGGACCTGTTCACCTTTCCTCAACCAGTACCTTTACAATTGCGTAGTAGAGGTCCCTCAGATAGATCATCCCCATTGGCCTGTTTTCTGTATTTACCACCGGTAACCTCTGTATGTTATGTTTGACCATCAGGGATGCACACTCCATTAAGGGGGCATCCTCAGGGACTGTAATAACTTCCTTCGTCATAAACTCCTCGACCCTCTTGTCTGCCACCTTCTTTGCCATCTCTTCCAGCATCCCATCCCATGTGAACTCCCCCAGTTCTGAAAGTTCCATGTATTTCGGTATGATCGCCTTCAGCACATCCTTCATGGATACCATCCCCACTATATTGCCTCCCCTGTCAAGCACAAGAAGCCCCTTTACCCCCACTTTGCCTTCTCTATCTCTCAGGGCAACCTTCATCTTCCTTACCGCTTCTTTCAGGGTATCCTCGGGTTTCAAGGTGTCTTTGATGGGCTCCATAATGTCTCTTGCCTTCATTGTTCCTCCTCAGGGCTTTGATTTTCAATATTATCTCAACAGGACCAGATTAGGCAAATACTGGTGACTGGTTGACACCTGATAGTGAAAGATTTTAGAATTTAAAATCCAAAATAAAAGTTATTTCAGAAAGTCGGGATTTCTTCAGTTATATAAGGAGGCAGCAGAATGGGTTATGTCAGGGGTCTGAAGTGTAGAGAGTGCGGCAGACAGTATCCTGTGGAGCCAATCTATGTCTGTGAATTCTGTTTTGGCCCACTTGAAGTGATATATGATTACGATAAGATAAAGAGGGCCATTTCTAAAAAGAAAATTGAGAAGAGAGACGAGAATCTCTGGAGATACAAAGAACTCCTGCCGATAGATGGTCCTCCCCAGGCCGGCCTTTACTCCGGCTTTACACCTCTGGTGAAGGCGGACAACCTCGCTAAGGCCCTTGGGGTGAAAGAGATATATGTGAAGGATGATACAGTGGCCCATCCCACCTTCTCATTCAAGGATAGGGTGGTGGCAGTTGCACTAACAAAGGCAAGGGAGTTTGGTTTCGATACAGTGGCATGTGCCAGCACGGGCAATCTTGCCCATTCGGTGAGCGCTCAGGGGGCAAAGGCAGGGTTCAGACGTTTTATTTTTATACCTGCCACCTTAGAGCAGAGCAAGATAGTGTCGTCCCTGATATTCAGGCCCTACCTTATTGCTGTTGATGGTAACTACGATGAGGTGAATCGTCTCTGCTCAGAGATCGCAAACCGTTACAGATGGGCATTTGTCAATATCAACATCAGACCTTATTATGCTGAGGGCTCAAAGACCATAGGCTTCGAGATAGTAGAACAACTGGGCTGGAGGGCTCCTGACAATGTGGTGGTCCCCTGTGCAAGCGGTTCACTACTCACAAAGATCTGGAAGGCCCTGAAGGAGATGAAGGAACTCGGTATGATAAAGACAATGAACACAAAGGTCTTTGCAGCACAGGCCCTGGGGTGTAACCCTATAGTGACAGCAATAAAGAACGATACAGATGTAATAAAACCAGTAAAGCCCCAGACGATTGCAAAGTCTCTTGCAATAGGGAACCCGGCAGATGGATACTATGCCTACAAGGCTGTTAAGGAGTCAGGTGGTTTTGGAGAAGAGGTCACGGACGATGAGATAGTGGAAGGGATGAAGTTACTGGCAGAGACAGAAGGGATATTTGCTGAAACCGCCGGGGGTGTGACTGTCGCCACTGCAAAGAGACTTATTGAGCAGGGTTATATTGGGAAAAATGATCTGACGGTACTCTGTATAACAGGCAATGGATTAAAGACAAAGGAAGCACTTGATGAACGGATGGAGTCTCCCATCTTTATCAAGCCTAATATTGAATCATTTGAGGATACGCTGAAGGAGATGAGGATTCTCTAAGCATCATAATAGATAACCCACCTGGGGGTGGGAAACCTTTCCCTTGGGAGGTAAAAAATGGCAGTCAAAGTAAGGATACCAACGCCTCTTCAGAGGTTAACAAAGGGACAGGAGGTGGTGGAGGGCAAACCAGGAAAGGTGATTGACCTGATTATGGACCTGGACAGCCGTTATCCAGGGCTGGCAGAAAGGGTCACAGAGAATGGAAAGATCAGGAGATTCGTGAATGTCTATGTCAATGAAGAGGACATACGCTTTATGCAGGCAGAGGAGACAGAGGTAAAGGACGGAGACGAGGTATCAATTGTACCGGCAATAGCGGGAGGGACCGGTAAGGTGCCAGGAAGGGGGATCTAATGAAAGTAAGGGTTAAATTGACCTTTCCACAACACCTCATCAAGGAGCCTGTGCTCTTTACGATGGCCAAAAAGTATGATGTGATGCCGAATATCAGGAGGGCAAGGGTTACAGAGACAGTGGGAGAGATGGTGCTTGAACTTGAAGGGGAAGAGGATAATCTGAATAAGGGGCTCCAGTCCCTGAGGGATCAAGGCGTTATTGTGGAGTATGTGGAGGGTGATATAATAGAATAGACTCTCTTGGTTGAAAGGAGGATACGTGGGGATGAGTAACGCAGAGCAGATGGTCGGCCAGGCAGACCAAGATGATCGAATGTGTGATCAACGATCTCTTGAAAATCGATGGAGGGGTGTCCTATATCACTACAGAGAGTTTCTCCCTCTTACAGAAAAGACACCAATAGTCACCCTGTATGAAGGCAATACGCCCTTGATCAATTCCGTTAATATCAAGAGGAGGTTTGATCTTCCCTTTGACCTTTACTTCAAATTTGACGGCGCTAACCCCACAGGTTCCTTCAAAGACAGGGGTATGACAATGGCTATCTCAAAGGCTATGGAGGAGGGGACGAGAGCGGTCATCTGTGCATCAACCGGTAACACCTCAGCATCTGCTGCTGCTTATGCAGCAAGGGCAGGAATCAAGGCGATTGTCCTGATCCCCGAGGGGAAGATCGCCCTTGGAAAACTGGTTCAGGCCCTTGTACATGGTGCAATAGTGGTGCAGGTGGACGGCAACTTTGACAGGGCACTTGGTATTGTTCGGGAAATGGTGAACAGACACCCCATAACCCTTGTAAATTCCATTAACCCCTACAGGCTTGAGGGTCAGAAGACAGCAGCCTTTGAGGTCTGTGATCAACTCGGCAGGGCACCTGACTATCATGCCCTGCCCGTAGGGAATGCCGGCAATATAACAGCCTACTGGAGGGGGTACAAGCAATACTATCAGGGTGGTCGGATCCAGAGTTTACCAAAGATGCTCGGGTTTCAGGCAGAGGGTGCCGCACCGATAGTGCTGGGAAGGGTGGTGGAGAACCCAGAGACCGTTGCAACTGCCATAAGGATTGGTAACCCGGCCAGTTGGAAATATGCCCTTGAGGCCAGGGATGAATCAGGGGGCAGGATCGAGGCGGTCACCGATGAAGAGATCCTCCATGCCTACAAGCTTATCGCCTCTATGGAAGGTATATTCTGTGAGCCTGCCTCTGCAGCATCCCTCGCAGGGGTTTTGAAACTCCACAGCCAGGGATACTTCAGACCGGGCCAGACCGTGGTCTGCACCCTCACAGGCAGTGGGCTGAAGGACCCTGACATCGTCTTCAAGGTGACAGAACAGCCGAGAAAGGCGATGGCCACCCTGGAGGCTGTAGAGGAGGTCTTAAGAGACGTGCTCGAGTTCTAATCTACTTGTAACCTGAAGATGGGATTGTCATTGGATAAGACCAGAGAGACACCGTGGCGTGTTAGATCAAAAATTCTGATAAAATGAGGGCGCCTGTATTGTCTCAAAACCAGCAACACAGGCACCCTTCTCTGGCTGTTATAGAACACTTCACGGACACTACCTTTTTGATCTAATCCCAAATTGGCGTTAGAATACGGTTGATAGGTCGCTGGAAATGTCTCAGAATGTAGGGGTCCCCAGGAAAATCGGAGATTTTCCTGGGTAGAAACTCCCGCCACCTTCCAGAGTTTTTATTGAAATTCTAATGGCAATCTATCTAATGCGCACAGTTTTTTTGGACAGAGGTAATTTGGTATAATAGTTTGTAATGATGTCCAACCTCCCCGGATATAAGGTCAGCAGGAGGCAGAGGGAAGATAAGTCCACACTCACTGAGCCGAGATGCCCATTTTGTGAGGCGCTAATAGAAAGACCAACGGATGTTTCCTACGAACTGGGGGAGATTTATGGTGGCAGGTGTGTTTGTGGTGCGGTCTATACCTGTGACCCTACGGGCAGAAATCTTGGTGAGGCCCTCATGGATGCACTCGTGCTATTGACAGGATTTGACTGGCAGGAGGCGCTGTCCCTGACCCCTGAGGTGGATTATGAGGAGAGGATATTGAACTATGACGTCAGAAATCACAAACTGATACCAAGACCCGTCATGTTCGGGGTCAGGAGTTACACTGCAAAGATCCTGTTTCTCAGAAGGATGAAAAATTAGACCTCAAAATAGAAATATTAAAATTTTTAATTTGACCTCTTTATGTGATGTATGTAATATGTTTATACTCAAATAGAATTATGAAGAGAATTTATAACTAAAATTTTCAGAGGGGCGCTGAAACCCCAAAAACTCAAAAAAAGGAGGTCTGACCATGCCGACATTAGAATTTCAGGGCAAACAGTTGGAAGTCGATGAGGAGGGGTATCTACAGAATCTGGATGACTGGTCTCCTGAGTTGGCAGAGTATATGGCAAAGCAGGATGGGATTGAACTGACCCAGGAGCACTGGGAGATAATCAACTTCCTGAGGGACTACTATCAGAAGTACCAGATAGCGCCAATGATCAAGATACTCGTGAAGGAGATCAAGAAGACAATGGGGCCTGAGAAAGGGAACACCAAGTACCTGTATCAACTCTTTCCAGATGGCCCTGCAAAACAGGCCTGTAGGTATGCAGGTCTGCCAAAACCAACTGGTTGCGTATAAGGGACTGGTGCTCCCAACTGGGAGCACCTCTTTGTTGGTCCGATGGAGCAACTGAGGGAAGTTCTCAGGACGCGGAGAGATGGGATTGTACGGAGATGGTTCGATTATATCATTGAGACCTATCCCGAAGAGACGGCGGCATTTCTGAAGAGCAAGAGGGATCCCTTTACCAATCCTGTTGGAAGTACAATTAAAGAAGGGATTGAGGGGATAATAGATTACATAGTAGGAGAAGGGGAGGAGGAGGTCCAGACCTTCCTCGACAGAATCATCAGGATCAGGGCAGTTCAGGATTTTAAACCTTCAGAGGCAGTTGAGTTTGTCTTTCATCTCAAGGATATTGTGAGGGCAGAAGTAGGGATGAGGCTTGATGAACCAGAGATCAGGAGACAGTTGAGAGAGTTTGACAGTAGTGTGGACAAACTGGCGCTACTCGCCTTTGATATATTCATGGAATGTAGAGAGAAGATTTACGAATTGAAGGCCACAGAACTGAAAAACATGACCTACAAACTGCTTGAGAGGGCGAAACTGCTTGACGAACTGGACAAACACAAGTGGTGAGCCAGATATCTTGAGGTAGGCCATTGTGTGGGTGTGTTGATAACAGACACACCCTTTAAGAAAGCATTTAAAAGGAGGTCATAAATGGGTGTGTGGTTCTCTTTTTGGGTTGTGGTAGGGTTGATCCTGGTTGCTTTAATAGGGGCAGGGCTTCTGAACCTCTCTGTCATTTTTGGTGTGGTCTTCCCCTATCTGGCCCTTGTGGTATTCTTAGTGGGACTGATATACCGGGTAGTGCAATGGGGTAAGACCCCGGTTCCTTTCCATATTCCCACCACCTGTGGCCAGCAGAAGAGCCTGTCATGGATAAAGTACAGCAAACTGGAAAGCCCTGCCACCGGCTGGGAGGTCTTTCTCAGGATGTTCCTTGAGGTTGTGGCCTTCAGGTCACTGTTCAGGAATCTGAGGACCGAGATGGGGCCGGGCTTCAGACCGGTTTATGGTTCTTCCAAATGGTTGTGGCTCGGCGGGATTGCCTTCCACTACTCATTTCTGATCGTCTTTCTGAGACACCTCAGGTTCTTTACCCAGCCACCTTCAAAACTGGTCTCCATTATTGATAGTTTCGATGGCTTCCTCCAGATAGGGCATCCCCACCTGCAGTTAACAGGTGTGGTGCTCTTTTTTGCGGCGCTTTATCTCTTCCTGAGGAGGTTATACATCCCTCAGGTGAGATACATCTCTCTACCTGCTGATTACTTTCCACTTCTGCTTATAATGGGGATCGCTGGTTCTGGTATCCTCATGAGGTACTTCATCAAGACGGACATCACGAAGGTGAAGGAACTCACCATGGGACTTGCCACATTCCATCCGAAGGTGCCTGAGGGTATAGGTGTGATATTCTATGTGCACATCTTTCTGGTCTCTGTGCTATTCGCGTACTTTCCCTTCAGTAAACTGGTTCACTTAGGTGGAGTGTTTCTTTCACCCACCAGGAACCTCGCCAATAACAGCCGTATGAAGAGGCATATAAATCCATGGGATTATCCTGTGAAGGTACATACCTATGAGGAGTATGAAGAGGAATTCAGGGAGAAGATGAAGATGGCAGGTATCCCTGTAGAGAAAGATATAGAAGAAGAGGAAACAGAAGAAAAAGAACAAGAAGAAAAGGAGTGAGACCATGGCAAAGGCTGCTAAACCACCAAAACCAGAAGAGATTACCAAGACCTTAGATTACAGGAAGACACCAAAGGGACCCTGGATTGACACAAAGGTGGAGTTCCGGCCGGGTATGTACTGCTACGGGACAAGGCCAAAGTATCTGGAAGAAGTGGACATGCCAAACCCGAGGGAGTGGTCCACCTCTGATGAGGACTGGAAACTGCCCGAGAACTGGAAGGAGATATTCCTTGAGGGGATGGAGGACAGGCTCCGGAAGCACAGATCCTTCCGTCTGTTCATGGATATATGCGTGAGGTGTGGTGCCTGCGCGGACAAGTGCCACTTCTACATAGGCACTGGTGACCCAAAGAACATGCCGGTCCTGAGGGCAGAACTCCTCCGTTCAATTTACCGGAGGTACTTTACCACGGGTGGAAAGTTGCTCAAGAGGACCGCTGGTGCGAGGGAACTCACCGAGGAGGTCTTCAAGGAACTCTGGTATTACGCCTATCAGTGTACCGAGTGCAGGAGGTGTTCAGTATTCTGTCCTTACGGGATTGACACTGCAGAGATAACCATAATGGTCCGTGAACTGGTAAACCTCCTGGGTTGTAACACCGACTGGATCATGGGTCCTGTGGCAAACTGCTACCATAAGGGTAACCACCTCGGGCTGGAGCCACACACCATCCAGTCCAACATCGAGATGATGTGTGATGACATAGAGGAGATTACAGGTATCAGGATTGAACCCACCTTTAACAGAAAGGGGGCAGAGATCCTGTTTGTTACCCCTTCAGGTGACCTCTTTGCGGTGCCAGGCGTCTACACCGCTATGGGCTATCTGATGCTCTTCCATGAACTGGGTCTCGACTATACATGGAGCACCTATGCCTCAGAGGGTGGAAACTTCGGGTTTTTCACCTCCTTGGAGATGGCAAAGAGGCTGTACTACAAGGTGTACGCAGAAGCAGAGAGGTTAGGAGTAAAGTTCATAATTGGTGGTGAGTGTGGGCATATGTGGAGGCTATGGCACCAGTACCTGGCCACTTTCTGGAAGCCGCCGGAGAATCTGGAAACTCCTAAATCTCCGATCACAGGTACGGTATTTGAACATGCCAGTGCATCCAAGGTGGTCCATGTGGTTGAGTTTACGGCAGATCTCATCAGGCACGGCAAACTCAAACTCGACCCAAGCCGCAATGATCACCTCAGGGTCACGTTCCATGACTCCTGTAACACCTCCCGAGGGATGGGCTTCTTTGAGGAGCCCAGGTATGTGATCAAGAATGTCTGCAACCACTTCTATGAGATGCCAGAGAACACCATCAGGGAGAAAACATTCTGCTGCGGCAGTGGCTCAGGACTGAATGCCTCAGAGAATATGGAACTCAGGATGAGGGGAGGCCTGCCAAGGGCGAATGCTGTGAGGTATGTGCATGAAAAGTATGGTGTAAACATGCTTGCCAATGTCTGTGCTATAGACAGGGCGGCCCTGCCAACCCTGATGCAGTACTGGGTACCCGGGGTGGAGGTCTGTGGGGTCCACGAACTGGTGGGTAATGCCCTGGTAATGACGGGTGAGAAGAAGAGGACGATGGACCTCAGATTGGAGCCACTGCCAGGGTTTGAAGAGGAAGAAGAGGAGGAAGAATAACAATAGAGGAGGTCAGAGAGAATGTATGACGGTGGAAAGATAATTACGGGGATTGTGATATTTCTCCTTTTTGCCCTTTTCCCCATCTACAGTAACTTTGGTAAGACCTACAAACCACCAAAGCCTGACCTGAATACCCCTGAGATCCAGAAGATGGAGGTGAAGAAGTGTGTTGAGCCAAAGGAATACATGAGGGCGGAGCATATGAAACTCCTTGTGGATTGGAGAGATGCGGCCCTGAGGGAGGGCAAGAGGACATACATCAACTCCAGGGGTGAGAGTTACTTCATCAGCCTGCAGAATACCTGTATGAGGTGTCATTCTGACAAGAAGAAGTTCTGCGATGAGTGTCACAAACATGCCGGGGTATCTCCCTATTGCTGGGACTGTCACTTTGCAAAATAGAGGAGGTCTGAGATGGGAATGGATAGAAGAGAGTTTCTGAGATTAGCAGGCCTTACCTGTATAGGAATCGGGGTGGGGGGTGCCCAATTGTTTGTGAGGGCAAGGATCGCCTCTTCTGAATTTGCCCCTACCGACGAGAGACTCAATGCTGAGAGATGGGCGATGGTGATTGACCTCAGAAAGTTCAGGACAGAGGAGGATTACCAGAGGGTTATTGATGCCTGCCACAGGATACATAATGTGCCAAAGATGCCGGACCCTGAAGACGAGATAAAGTGGATATGGACTGAGGACTTTGAACACTCCTTTCCCGGTCAGATGAACCCCTATGTTCCACCTGAGATTGAGGAAAAGCCAATACTTCTCCTCTGCAATCACTGTACCAATGCACCCTGCACGAGGGTCTGCCCCACCAAGGCCACCTTCAAGCGGCCTGACGGTATAACTGCCCAGGACTATCACAGATGCATAGGCTGCAGGTTCTGTATGGCCGGATGTCCCTATGGGGCGAGGAGTTTCAACTGGCGTGATCCCAAGAAGTTCGTGAAGGACCCGAATCCAGAGTACCCGATGAGAGGCCCTGGTGTGGTGGAGAAGTGTACCTTCTGTGTTGAGAGGCTTGAAAAGGGCAAAAGACCTGCCTGTGTGGAGAAGTCCAACGGGGCGATGCTCTTCGGCGATCTCAACGACCCGAATTCAGAGGTCCGTCGATATCTTGCTGAACACTTCAGTATCAGGAGAAAACCGGAATTAGGCACACAGCCTGCCGTCTTTTACATAATAGGAGGTGAGGATCATGTTTGAAAAGGCACTGGTTGGAAGTAAGAGATACTGGACACTCATCTTTGTCCTGCTCGGGATCATATTCGCCGGGTTTATAACATATCTGTTTCAGTTGAAGATAGGACTGGGTATCACAGGGATGAGCAGGGATGTCTCCTGGGGTCTTTACATCGGTCAGTTCACCTTCCTGGTTGGAGTGGCAGCCTCTGCGGTTATGATAGTGATTCCCTATTACCTGCACAACTACAAGAAGTTCGGCAGGATAGTGATCTTGGGAGAGTTCCTCGCTGTCGCGGCAGTAACAATGTGTCTGCTCTTTATATTCGTTGACATGGGACAGCCCATGAGGATATTCAATGTGATACTTCATCCAACACCGAGATCGATACTCTTCTGGGACGCGGTTGTCCTGTCCGGCTATCTCCTTCTGAACATCCTCATCGGCTGGAATACACTGCATGCAGAGTACAAGGGTGCTCCTCCCCCAAAGTGGATAAAGCCTCTTATATACATCTCTATACCCTGGGCAATCAGTATCCACACAGTTACGGCCTTCATCTACCAGGGACTGCCTGGCAGGCACTTCTGGCTCACCGCGATAATGGCAGCGAGATTTCTTGCCTCTGCCTTCTCCTCCGGGCCTGCATTGCTCCTGCTTCTTGCACTGCTTGTGAGGAGATACACATCCTTTGACCCTGGCAGGGAGCAGATCCAGTCAGTGGCAAAAATAGTCACCTATGCAATGATTGTGAACTTCTTCTTCTTCCTGTTAGAACTCTTCACTGTTGGATACAGCCAGATACCGGGGCACCTGCATCCATTTAAGTACCTGTTCTTCGGACTGGAGGGGCATGGAAGGCTTGTACCCCTTATGTGGATATCGGTACTGCTGGCCGTCTTTTCTATTATTCTGCTCGTTATACCTCCTACCAGGAGGAACGAGACGACACTCACAGTGGCTGCTGCCTCAGTGTTTCTGTCGCTGTGGCTGGATAAGGGCTTTGGCCTGATAATTGGTGGTTTTGTTCCCAACCCCTTTGAAAGGGTCTTTGAGTACTGGCCTACACTGCCTGAGACCATTATCACCCTTGGTGTGTGGGCAGTGGGTTTTCTGGTACTCACGGTGCTTTATAAGATAGTAATATCAGTGAGGGAGTCAGTAGGGTACGAAGAGGTAGCACACTGAGTGCTGTCAGGGGGGCCTCTGCCCCTCTGACAGGAGTCTCTTTACCAGTGAGAGGTTTCTCCTGTCATCATCATCGGTCTTTCTCGGGGTCTCAAGCACCAGAGGGATATCCCGTGATGGCAGTTCTCTAAGCAACCTCCTGAACCCTGAAAGTCCTATCTGCCCCATACCTATATGTTCGTGTCTGTCCACCCTTCCACCGAGGGGGCTCTTAGTGTCGTTCAGGTGTATCAGGACCACTCTGAGTGGTGAAAGCGAGTCCTCTATCCTCTTCACCATCTCTTTCATGACCTGGGGATCCCTTATATCGTACCCTGCAGCAAAGGCATGTGCGGTATCTATACATATCCCCTTCACACACCCTGCACCAGGGCCATCCAGTAGTTGGATCATCTCCTCCACAGATGCCCCTATCTCGCCCTTCTGTCCTGCCGTATTCTCAATCACAAACACAGGCTCACCTACTGCTTGCCATAGGACCCGCAGGGCCTCCTTTGCCCTTTTTATGGCCCTGTTGAGGGGCTGACCTCTCCCCCTGCCCGGATGTAGCACCACCCCGTCAACGCCGAGCCTCTCTGCAGCCTCTGCCTCGTAGAGGAGGAGGTCTATCGAGTCCTGCCAGAGACGTGCCTCAGGACTGCAGAGGTTTATCAGGTATGAGGCATGGATAAAGCATGGTGAGATGTCCCACTCGATTCTGAGTTTCCTGAACTCTTCTGTTTCATATGCTCTGAATGGTCTCCTCCCCCACCCCCTCGGGTTGTGTGAGAACAACTGCATACACGTACATCCAAGACTGTGGGCCCTTTTTACAGACAGATGAAGTCCTCCTGAGATGGAGGTATGCAGACCTATTCTCATGGATCTATTTCGGTGAGGAGGGCCGGCAACTCAAGGAGGCTGTCCCGGATGTAATAGTCTGCTCCCTGAAGCATCTCGACAGGCCTGTATCCATAACATACGGCAACTGATTTAACCCCTGCATTACGGGCCGTCTGGATGTCTATCTCGCTGTCACCAATAATAATAGCCTCGGAAGGGCTGAGGCCCTCCCTTTCGAGCAGGTATCTTACTGGCAGAGGAGAGGGTTTCTTTTCGCCCAGACTGTCACTGCCCAGGACATGATGAAAATACCGGAGGAGGCCCAGGGACTCAAGGACCCTCCTGGTGAGGCCCTCCCTCTTGTTTGAGAGCACCGCCTTTCGGTAATGCCTCAGTCCCTCGAGGGTCTCCCTTACTCCGGGGTAGGGTCGGGTATGTACAGTCAGGTGCTCTGAGTAGTACTGTAAGAAACTGTCAAGGGCCTTCCTCCTCACCTCCTCTGTCTCATTTCGTAACAATCCCTCGATCAGTCTGGTGATACCCCGGCCTACCAGTGGCATGAGTTCCTCAGGTCCGAGAGGCTCATACCCCAGGGGTCTGATAGCATGATTTATTGCCTCAGCGATATCTCTCAGGGAGTCCACCAAGGTCCCGTCAAGGTCGAATATGAGGAGTTTAATCATCCCTGTCAGAGTATTTCACACCCACAATGGATATACCCGCCCTGTCTGCCAGGCTGATCATCTCCTCTCTCTGGAGCAGTATCACATGGCCTGCCTCAACGGCCAGTACCGATGCCCCCACCTCCACCATGCTCTCAACTGTCTGAACCCCTGCTACAGGGACATCAAACCTCAGGTCCTGCCCAGGTTTACTCACCTTCACCACTACTGCACCAGGGCCTGCCAGTCTGCCTCCCCTTTTAATCGCCTCATCAGTCCCCTCAATCGCCTCTACTGCCATCACCGCTGTATTCTTGACCACCACTGTCTGTCCGATATCCAGCCGTCCCACCTCCTTTGCCATTCTGAGACCAAACTCTATATCCTCTAACTCAGAGCGTTGGGGCTTCCTCCGGGTGATGCATCCCTCAGGTGCCATAAGGGGTGTTGTAAAGTCGGTGGTGTTCAGGACCTTGAGCCCCACGGCCTCGATCTCCTTCACAACTGTCAGCATAATGGTGTCATCGCTTCTGTCCTTAAGTTTCATCATTATCTGGAGTGCCTTTATATCTGGCACCACACTGCCCCTGTACATGAGGGACTTGGGGACCTTCCCTGCCATCACTACATACTGTGCGGCCTCTTTGCGGAGGATCTTCAGGAGTTTTCCGAACCTGCCCACATTCACCCTTACTGTCCTTACAGTGGAAGGCACCGGATGTTCTGCTATGGGATCAAGTGCTATGTAAATAACGCTGTATCCCTGCCTCCTGGCCTCTTCTGCCACTATCACCGGCAGGGTTCCGCTTCCTGCGATCACTGCAAGGGTTGCCTTCATAGGTCCAGTTTTTATAGTGAGGCGCCCTCCCTGGCAGCCCTGCAGATGCCCCTTTTATTGGCATTTATAAATTCTATGAGGTGGGCAATCTCATCAGTGTAGGGCAGTTCCTGCTGGACCCTCTTGATCGCCTCTGTAAGGGAGAGTTTCTGTCTGAAGAGTATACGATAGGCCCTCTTCAGTTCTGATATGGTCTCCTCAGAGAAACCGTGTCTCTTCAACCCCACCACATTAAGACCATAGAGTTTTGCCCTTGGTCCTGCTGCAATTGTATAGGGTGGTACATCCTGGCCCACTCCACTGAATCCTCCGACCATTGCATAGGCACCTATCCTTGTGAATTGATGGACCGCAACAAGCCCACCTATCACCGCATTGTCCTCCACCACCACATGACCCGCCAGTGTGGCAGCATTTGCCATGATTATACCACTGCCGATCTTACAGTCATGGGCAATATGCACATATGCCATGAGGAAGTTGTTGTCCCCTATATCGGTGTATCCATCACCACCCACAGAACCCCTGTGAATCGTTATGAACTCCCTGATTATGTTACCCCTGCCGATCCTGACACCTGTTGGCTCTCCTTTGTACTTCAGGTCCTGGGGGGGTAATCCAATGGTGGCAAAGGGGAAGATCCTGCAATCCTCACCTATTGTGGTGTCTCCTTCCACAACCACATTGTTCATGAGGACCGTGCCCTTCCGGATCTTCACCTTACTTCCCAGGATGCAGTAGGGACCTATCACAACATCCTCATCTATCTCTGCCCCCTGATTTATTATTGCTGTTGGATGTATCTCGGGCATCAGGCGATCTCCCTGTCGGTCACCATAGCGGTAAACTCGGCCTCGGCAACGAGGTTATCGTCCACAAAGGCCCTGCCCTCAAACCTCCAGACAGAGCCCCTGCCCCTCAGTACCGTCACCTCCAGTCTCAACTGGTCTCCCGGCACCACCGGTTTCCTGAACTTTGCCTTCTCTACGCTCAGAAAGTATGTGGCCTTCCCGGTGACGCCTGACTTGAATGCGAGCACTCCTGAGACTTGGGCAAGGGCCTCTATGATCAGGACCCCTGGCATTATCGGATGCCCTGGGAAGTGCCCCTGAAAGTAGGGCTCATTGATGGTGACGTTTTTGATCCCTACTGCCCTCTTGCCTTCCTCTATCTCTATCACCCGGTCCACCATCAGGAAGGGATACCTGTGTGGCAGGATATCCATTATCTCCTTGATGTTAACCATCTCCACCTCCTGACTTCAATTTTTCCAGTTCCCTTTCCAACTCCCTTATCTTTTTATATATATCAGGTAGTCTCTCAATTATTGCCTGTGTCTTGAGCCACTTCCGGTGTTCAGTAGCAGGGATCCCGGAATAGGCCCCTCTGGTGAGATTCCTCATCACCCCGGACTTTGCCCCCACTATACAACCGTCTCCTATCTTGAGATGATCTGAGATTCCAACCTGCCCTGCAAGGGTCACATAATTGCCCAGTTCAGTGCTCCCTGCTATTCCCACCTGTGCCACTATGATACAGTGTTTGCCAATCTTGACATTATGCCCTATCTGTACAAGATTGTCAATCTTGGTCCCCTCCCCTATCACGGTATTACCTGTAGTAGCCCTGTCAATAGTAACACAGGCACCTATCTCTACATCGTCTTCAATCACCACTCCCCCCACCTGGGGGATCTTTTCGTGTCTGCCCTCGTGCATTACGTATCCGAATCCGTCGGAGCCTATCACGGTGCCTGAATGAACCGTTACCCTTGAGCCGATTCTTACCCCTTCCCGTATTGTCACATTGGGGTAGATTAAACAGTCTTCTCCAATAGTGCTCCCCTCCCCTATGTACACACCCGGGTAAAGGACACTCCTGTCACCAATCCTTACTCCATCAGATACATAGACATTTGGGTACAGTGTGATGTCTCTGCCCAGTGAGGCCGTAGGCGAGACATATGCCCCTTCCATCACCCCCTTTGGAGGATGAGGTCTGACATAGAGATGTCTGAGGATCTGAGCAAAGGCGTACCGTGGGTCCTTCACAACAATCTGGGGTATCGGCAGATCCTCTAAGTACTCGGATACAATTACAGCGGACGCCCTTGAGCCCCTCAGTTTCTCGATGAGGTTTCGGTTTGTAAGGAAGGTGATCGAGCCCTCTTCTGCCTCTTCTATTGAACAGACGGAGGTTATCTCTATATCATCAGGACCATAGAGGGTGCCTTCCAGGATATCTGCCACTTCCCTCAGTCTCATTTGCCCTGTCTGAATTTCTTGTTATATCTGTCTATCACCTTCTGGGTAATATCTACGGCCTCGTTATAATAGAGGACCACCCCTTCTGCCTTCTCCAGTATAACAGAGTAACCCTCTTCCTTTCCTATCTCGTTTATAATCTCTCTGAGTTCTTTTAGTATCTCTGCTGTCAACTGGTTCTCCTTCTTTTTCACCTCCTCCTGGGCATCCTGAACAAACCTCTTGTACTCCCTCATCTTTCTGTCAAGTTCGTCCTGTTTGCTACGGAGGGCTTCCTCTGAAAGGACGGATGACTTCTTCTCGATCTCCTCCTTCAGTGCCTCAATCTCCTTGCCCTTTTCGTCGATCGCCTTCTGTTTCTGTTTGATCATCTCCTCAAGCGATGCCTTTGCCTTCAGCCCGGCCTCTGATTCATTCAATGCCTTCCTGAGGTCCACTATTGCTATCTTTACATCACTGTCTGCTGTTCCTGCCACTGTCCATTGCAGGATGAGGATTGCTATCAAAGTCCCGATCCAGACAAGCCGTTTCATGTCGTCCTCCTTTATGTTTTTTTATCTGTCTGACCTCTATATTCAGAAGAAGGTCCCAAAGGCGAACTCTACCCTGCTTGCACTCTCATCAGGCCGTCTGTCAAGGTTAAATCCATAGTCTATCCTGATCGGGCCCATCGGTGATATCCACCGTACACCAACTCCTGTGGTATATCTCAGATCTGTACCGAAGTCCTCATTGTCGTCGTAGGCCCTGCCTGCATCAAAGAAGACGACACCCTTCAGTTTCACCTCTTCCACCAAGGGAAACTTGTATTCCAGGTTTATAATCAGTTCCTTTTTCCCTCCTATCACCTCACCCTCTTCATCCCTTGGCCCTGCCTCGCCAAATCCCAGTCCTCTCACGGTATAAAGACCACCTACATAGAATCTCTCATACAGTGGCAATTTCTCTCCAAACAACCCCTCTGCATATCCCACTCTGCCCCTTATTGAAAAGACAGTCCTCTCTGTCACAGGAAAGAACCATGCGGAGTCAATAACCCCCTTTATAAACTTATTGGTGCCTCCAAGCCCTGCAAAGGTAACATATAGACTGTTCCTTGAGCCTCTTGAGGGATCGATGTAGTTGTCACGGCTGTCACGGGTTATGGCAGGGGTGATGCTGCTGGTGGTGTTTGTGCCAATCTGCTCCTTTATCACCTTGGAGGCATCCTCAGAGACGTCAAAGACGGTTGCCCTCTCAAAGGAATAGGTAATGCTGGCGCTCCAGTACTCCCGGAACCGTTTGCCAAATCCCACAGACCCGCCTGTTGCCCTCTTTGAGTAGGCTATGTAGTCCCTCTCTATATTGTAGGCGCTGAGGTTGAAGGATACGGGCCTGTCCAGAAACCAGGGATCACGGTAAGAGAGTTCATAGAAGGTGGTCCTTCCACCAAACTCTCCACGGAGTTTTATATATCTGCCTGTACCAAAGAGGTTTGCCTGGGTGAGGTCTATCATGGCAACAAATTTATCTACTGTGCTGTAGCCACCCCCTATGCTGAGAAAACCTGTGGGCTTTTCCTTTACCTTGATGTCTATATCAATCTCCCTCCTTTCTGGATCGGGCCTCGGGATTAACTCAACCGTCTCAAAAAAGTTCAGATTATTTATCCTCTCGTAACTCCTCCTCAGCAGTTTGCTGTTAAAGACGTCACCCTCATCCAGTCTCATCTCTCTCCTTATAACCTTGTCTTTGGTCTTGGTATTACCCATAACCTCTATTCTACCAATCCTGTATAAGGCCCCTCTGTTGATTCTGAGTGTCACGGTAGTCTTGAGAGTCTGTCTGTCAGGTAACACTATTGGGTCCACAGTGGCCATCGCATATCCCCGTTCTGTATAGTAATCCACAATCGACTGTATACTCTCCTGAAGGAGTTTTCGGCTGAAGATATCGCCTTCCCTGATCTTGAGAAGTTTAAGGATGTCTTCCTTTTCAGAAGGCTCATAACCCTCTAAGGTTACCCTTTCCACCCTGTACTGTTTCCCCTCAGAGATTGTGATCTTGATGGTCATCCTGTTCTTATCCAATATGATTTCTGGTTCGGAGACCACCACGTCTAAATAACCATGATTATAGTAGAGGTGTCTGATATTCTGAATGTCCTGCTTCATTATCTGGCTATTATAGTATCCACTCTTTGTGAGAAGGGAGAATATCCACCATGGTCTTGTCTTCATCACCTTCTTTATCTTTCTGTCAGAGAGGGCGGAGTTGCCTTCTATTACTATCTTTTTTATCTTCACCTTCGGACCTTCTTTTATCATAAAGGTAACTGTAGTTTCGTCATCCCTTACCCTCTTCACCACCGGCACTATCTGGGCAAGATAGTATCCCTTGCTCTCATAGAAGTTTTTCAATCTTGCCACATTCTCCTGAATAAGGGTTACGTCGGAGATGGAACCCACTGAAATGGTGAGTTGTTCACGGAGGGTTTCGTCTTTGAACTTCCTGTTGCCCCAGAAGTTGATTCTTACTATGGTGGGTTTCTCCTTCACAATATAAATCACCTTTACCCCCCCCTCTACAGGCTCAGCCTCCACCCTCACATCTTCAAAATAACCCATCTTATAGATGTTTTTTATATCATCTGATATGGCAAGCCTTGACAGAGGCATTCCCACCTTCTGTTTTAACCTCCTCAGTATGGCCCCCTTTTCGATCCTCTTCAACCCCTTTATCTCAATCTCAACCACAGGGGGTTCTATCTGCGCATAGGCAAAGGCGACAAAGAAGAATAAAAAGAGGAGAGACGTTATAAGCCTCAGCCCCAGAGATCTGCTTTTTACCAAAGTCTCAATCTCCTTTAATGGTGATTTTTTAGTTTTAAGGCAGTTTAGTATAACATAAATCATAGATTTTCTGTGCCTCAATTCTGGTTCCAATTTGTAGTTTGAGGCGGTCGCCTATTTGACTCTAAGGGGGATCACATTATTGCTGATGTCACATTTCTGGTTTTAACTTTGTCCTATCTTCTCCAGGGATGATTCTCTGGAGGCTTCCAGTTTCTCTTTTCCATCTTATCAACAAATATCGCCTCTGGTTAAGATTCCTGTATTGTCTTCTACAGGATGGCCTTCCTCTGTTTATTTCCACATATACGATATCTTTATGCCCTTCATAATTGTGCCTATTAAAAACCATAAATTTTTACCGGACACTACTGAGGTGACTTAAAATAGTAACAACAGGCAAACCAAGAAGGGGTCCCTAAATTGTCGATAGAATTTCAATCAAAACTCTGGAAGGCAGCAGGAACTACTTCAAAAAGCAATTATTTTTAACGGCAATTCCGGGAGGGGTTTAAATTTTTGCCAAAAAATGTTATTATAGAATAAGTTGAAATTTTTTTGTCCTATGAAGTGAGAGTAAGGAGGAAGAGGATGTTCAGGTTCCTAAAAAAATATCATGAAGATATAAAGCAGGGCAGGATAACCCTCACTTTCCAGCCCTGGGACACCCTCAGGGTCCTGAGAGGCAAGATCTACAGGGCACATCAGGTCGGCCTTGTTAGGGTCCTTGATGTAGATTTTAAGAGGCTCAGTGAGGTAACGGAAGAGGAGGCGAAGAGGTGTGGTGCAAAGAGCCTCGAGGAGTTCAGAAGAGATTTTGAGGAACTTGCTGACAGAGAGGTGGATTTTGAGAAGGAGAGGGCAGTGAGAGTGGAGTTCGAGTTTATCGGGGAGGACATCGAGGATTACAAGAAGGCAATGGGCAATGTAAAGGATTCTGAGTTGAATGAACTGAAGGAGCAGTTGATCATTGCTGACCAGAAAAATGCAAGGCCCTGGATCATAAAGACCCTGAAGTTGCTTAGAGAACATGGTTACATACCCTCAAAGGACCTGGAGAAGCAATTGAAGATACCTGCAGAGCATATAAGGAGAAACATGAAGCAGTTGAAGGAGATGAACCTTATCAGGAGCAGTCAGAGGAAGGGGTACACCATTACCCCGCTGGGGATAAAGGTCCTGAAGTCACTGAGTGCAGAGAAGAAGAGTTGATGAATTGATCATCTTTTAAATATAATCTAATAAACTGAAGAGGAGGAGTAGATGCCCAGGAAGAATTTGAGTGCCCTCAAGAGGGTGAGACAGGCGGAAAAGAGGAGACTCAGGAATCAGAGTTGGAAGAGTCGTATCAAGACCTTCACAAAAAAGGTGGAAATGGCTATCCTTGAGAAGGACCGTGAGGCACTCCAGACTCACCTGAGGGAGGCCATAAGGACCATATCCAAGGCTGCCTCAAAGGGGGTAATCCATAGAAATACGGCCTCACGGAGGATATCACGCCTGATGAAAAAGGCAAATAGGGTCCTCAAAGAAGAAACAGCCTGAAGAGCAGATGCTCCAGGGGATATTTTCTTGTATTTTTGATATTCAGATCCGCTTCAAGCAGGATCTGAAATGCCTGTCTATAAAAATCCTGTGAGTGTTCCCCCTTTTTCAATGACTCTTTAAATGCCCAGTTTAGTGCACCTACCACCTGTGAGGGGTCATAATCTGATAGCATGTATAGCAATTGGAAGGCCCTCTGTTTGTCCCTTCTCAGGATTGCCTCTGCAAGTGAGAAGACATTTGAGGGTTGAGATAGAAGGTGGGGTTTAAGGATTTTCCTTGAATCCTTGTCGGATGAAGTTCCTTCAAGAAGACTCAACTTTTCCAGTTCGTTGTTTATCAGGCCAGCATCGCCACCAGAAACAATAGCGATTGCCTTAACCATCTCCTCTGAAAGTCTGAGCCCCTTCTGGGACGCAACATCCCTGATATAGGAGTAGAGATTCCCCCGGTTAAGATGGATGTGGAATGTAGGAAATTGCCCGGGCAGATCCTCTGTCTTTCGCAATTGTCTGAGAATAATAAGGAGATGCACATCTGGGGAGGGATTTCCGAGATAACCGAGAAGGTCCTCTTTTTCTGTCTTCTTCAATCTGTCAGCCCATTTTAAGACGACAGTCTTTTTTTTCCCGAGGAATCCTGGAGTATTCAGGTCTTGGAGAAGGTCTTTCATAGATGGCCTCTCTGCAGAATCAAAATCGTAAACAGTTATGGCTATTTCCCTTTCCGGCTCAGGGAGACCATCTTTGAGACGATTTATGATCTGGGTGATCAGGAAAGGGTCCTCCACATATATTATATACACAGGGCTTTTGAGCCCCCTGTCAATCTCCCTGAAAAGTCTCTTCAATCCCATATGCCGAGATTAAACTCCATCTCCAGTAGTATCTTTCTGCAGAGTTCTGCCATGGCCCTCTCAGAGGCCAGTTCCTTCTCTGCCTGAATTGCTGAGACACTCTGAGGAGAGACAAAGGTCTCAAGATAGTCAGAAGAGACATTCTTCAGGTTCCTGATGTCTGAGGATGTTTTGACAGAGACATCTGCCATTAATGTTATTGAATACTCTGCTGCAAGGTCCCTCTTAAGGGTTATTATCTGCAGATCGAATCGGGAGATTTTCACCTCTAACTGTATGTCCGCTTCCCTGTCAAGTTTCACATTGTACAGGAGTGCCATCTCAGTAAACACCCTTCTGAAGAGGTCATCCAGTCCGGGTTCTGTGGTGAGATTCTGGACATCTATGAGATGTACTGTCCTGGTGGTATAGGGCCTTTTTAAAGAATAGCCACATCCGGCAATCAATGTCAGGATAAGAAGTAGTATTAGTGCCTTCTTCTCTTCCACCTTATCCCCCATAGTCTGGTGAGGCCATAATTGAATTTGTTGAGGAGCCATTTGGCCCAGAGAAACTCCCCTGCCAGTATACCAAGCGCAAGGGGTATCACGACTGTGGCCGGCCCCGGTGTGACTATCATCACCAGGCCAATTATCAGAAGGGTGAAGCCGATTACTATCTTTACCAGCCTCTTGGCCTGTCTGAGGGTGGTAACGGTTAAACGACTGAAGACTATCTTCAAAAGGGGTGACATCTCAGTAGAGTATCCTCCTGAGTCCCGCCCTCCTTGCAAACTCGACCGCCTCCCTAAACTCTGAAGAGGTGATCCTCCTGTCCAGGGGTGGATGATCAAAGGCCCTGTAGCATGGATGGTACTGGTCCATGATGTTTATATATGTATCCCGTGAGATCTCCTCTGCAATAAATCTCACCACTTCTTTAGTGCCTGCCAATCCACCTGGCAGAACCAGATGTCTTACCAGAAGACCCCTCTCAGCAATCCCCTCGGCATTTATCACAAGATCACCTACCTGCCTGTGCATCTCTTTCAGGGCCTCTTTCGCCCTGTCGGGGTAGTCCTCAGCAAGGGAATACCTTTTGGCCACATCACTGTCCCAGTATTTGAAATCAGGCATGTAGATATCAATTATTCCCTCCAGGAGTTTCAGGGTCTGTACAGATTCGTAGCCTCCACAGTTGTAGACTATGGGCAGACTCAGCCCCCTTTGTCTTGCGATCACCAAGGCCATCAGTATCATGGGTACCTGATGGGTTGGTGTTACAAGGTTTATATTGTGACAGCCCATCTGTTGCAGTGAGAGCATCACAGAGGCGAGTTTCTCAAAGGAGACCTCCTGTCCTTCGCCAAGGTGGCTGATTGTGTAGTTCTGACAGTAAAGACACCCTAAGTTACAGTGTGTGAAAAAGACCGTTCCTGAACCTCCCCGACCAACAAGTGGTGGCTCTTCACCAAAATGAGGCCCCCAACTTGAGATGATCGGCATATCACCGGTTCTGCAAAACCCCCTTTCTCCAGAAACTCTATCTACCTCACAGTGTCTCGGACAGAGGGTACAGTTACGGAGTATCTCAAGGGCCTCTTCTGCACGCCTGAGCAGTTCCTCTTCTGTGAGTCTGAGGTATGATGGAGTGAAACTACTTTGATAGTTTCCTGGCGATCTCCTTCGCATTCCAGGCAATTCTCTTTATCGAATCCAGCAGTACCACATACACCCCTGATGCCTTAGGCAGGCAGAGACCTTCAATCAATCGTTCTTCGTGTAGTGTTGCATACTCTGATGCGGCCCTCTCCACATCCTTTTCTGATTCACTTATATAGTTTGCAAGAAAGATATTACGGGCTAACATAAGGTCACTCAGATTCGCTATCATCTCCTTGACCCTGCTGAAGAGGTAGTTGATCTCTTCCACCGCCTTATCACTGAACAGCAGGTTTTCCTCTATCTTTGCTGAGATTGCCCTGGCTATGTGTTTCAGGTTGGAGGCGATCCGTTCCAGATGTACTGGCACTGTAACGTATACACGGGCCACCTCATCTGTGGCAGACAGATCAATCAATTTCTGGGTAAGGTCCTTTTCTTTCTTTTCTATTTCTTTGATATATTTGTCTGCTTCCTTAATGAACGACTCCTTATTATAGATAAAGGCATTATAAAGCGATGAAAGGGCCTCTTCTGCCTTCACACACATCTCGTGGAGTTCCAGGATATAGTCCTTCATTATAGGTTTCTTCATAAATCACCTCCAAAGATGATTTTCACCTCTTTACCTTCCCCTTAAAAATACCGTAATATTTCGTAAAAGGTGTTCCTCTGGGCCGCTCTGTATCCTGCATCCCTTATGATCTGGATCAAATCCTGAAGGTGCGCCCTGTAAGTCACCCCCGCTGCCCTTACGACATTCTCCTCAATCATGGTGGAGCCCAGATCATTCGCCCCAAACCTCAGCGCCACCTGAGCTATGCCCAGCCCCTGTGTTACCCATGATGCCTGAATGTTTCTTATATTGTCAAGATAGAGTCTTGAGATCGCTAAGACCCTGAGATACTCAGTGGCAGTGGCTGGCCTTAAATGTGATAGGGCTGTGTTTTTGGGCTGGAAACTCCAGGGGATAAAGGCGGTGAACCCCCCTGTTCGGTCCTGTAGTTCTCTTATCGCTTCCAGATGCCCTATTATCTCTTCAGGGGTCTCTATAGAACCGAACATCATTGTGGCTGTTGTTTTCATGCCAATCCTGTGGGCCTCCTCCATCACCTCAAGCCACTCTGAAGACCCTATCTTTCTCGGACTCAGGACCTTACGTACCCTATCAGAGAGTATCTCAGCACCTCCACCGGGTATGGAGTCAAGACCCGCCTCTTTCAAGGCGAGCAGTGTCTCCCTCACGGTCAGTCCCTCCTTCCTTGCGATATAGACCACCTCAGGTGGTGATAACCCATGGATGTGGATACCAAAGCGGGATTTAATAAAACGGAAAAGGTCTCTGTAGTACTGGAGACCAAGGTCGGGGTGGAGTCCGCCCTGCAGGAGGATCTGAGTCCCTCCGAGTTCCAGGGTTTCTCTGATCTTCTGACTCAGACTCTCTCTGTCTAAAATAAACGCCTCAGGGTCATCCCTGTCACGGTAATAGGCGCAGAAGAGGCATCTGTTTATACATACATTGGTGTAGTTGATGTTTCTGTCAACCACAAAGGTGACCACCCCTTCAGGATGAAATTCCCTTCTTACCTCGTCCGCCATCCTGCCGAGTTCAAGCAGAGGGGCCTCAGTGAACAGTTCCAACGCCTCTTGTTTGTCCAACCTCTTCATGATACACCCTTATGGGATTATAGAAACTGTCCCTTTCTACAGGGACCTTCCCTGCCTTCTGGATCAGATAGAGAAGGTCTTCACGGCTGAGATATTCCGGTCCTTGAGAGCCTGTAGAATGTGTTATCCTCTCCTCTATCACTGTGCCCTCAAGGTCATCGGCCCCAAAAAGGAGGGCGACCTGTGAGAGTTTCTCACCGAGCATCACCCAGTAGGCCTTTATATGAGGGAAGTTGTCAAGGAAGAGCCTGCTTATTGCTATTGTCTTGAGGTCCTCGATCCCGGGGTAGGACCTCGAGCCATCTTTGGTGGGGTGGTATCTGAGCGGGATGAATGCCTGAAAGCCACCAGTCTCATCCTGTAGTCTCCTGAGCGCAGCAAGGTGTCTTATCCTGTGAATGTGAGATTCTATGTGCCCGTAAAGCATTGTGGCATTGGTCTTTATCCCCAGTCGATGGGCGGTCCTGTGAATCTGGAGCCACCGCTGACCAGATATCTTCTCAGGACAGAGGGCCCTTCTCACTTCAGGATCAATTATCTCTGCGCCACCTCCTGGCATCAGGTCTAACCCTGCATCCTTTAAGGCCCTCAGGACATCCCCCACTTCAAGCCCGCTAACCCTCGAGATATGGTCAACCTCTACAGCGGTGAAGGCCTTTATCCGGATATGGGGAAAGTGTTCCTTTATCGTCGATAACATCCCGGTATAGTGTTCAAGCGTCCAGAAGGGATGAAGGCCTCCCACAATATGTACCTCCCTTATTGGTTCCCTTGCCTCCTGTATCTTCTGAAGTATCTGCTCTGTGGTGAGTTCGTAGGCTCCCTCCTCACCAGGGGACCTGCTGAAGGCACAGAATCCGCATCTATTAACACAGATGTTGGTAGGATTTATATGTCTGTTGAGTATAAAATAGACATACTCACCACTGATTCTGCCCTTCATATGGTCAGCCAGGATGCCTATCTGATGAATCTCATCACTATCGTAGAGTAAGAGGGCCTCCTCTTCAGTAAGCCTCTTACCCGAAAGGACCTTTTCCTGTACCTTCTGAAGGGCCATTATTTATTATATCAGGACAGTGGTGACTGATTAAATTAAAACAAGATCGATCAATCCCGTTTGCCGATAGACTTTCGGGCAAAACAGGCAAAGTAACCCCCTGGAACTCCCTGTCCACTTCTTCAGACATGTGCAGAAGCCTGGACAGGCATTATCATGAACACCTGAATGGATCACCGACAGGGGCATCCTCATTAATCCTATCATAATAAAAATAAATAAAAATCCCTCTTTACTATTTGAGTTTTTTTATGTTATTCTTTTTGACCTATCTTTAGAGACTATCTTTATTAAGGAGAAGGGATATGCTGATAATAGGTGAGAAGTTGAGTATTATCGCAAAGAGGGTCAGAGAGGCAATGATGAAGAGGGACAAGGCGCCAATTCAGGAGATTGCCAGGATTCAGTACGAAAACGGTGCTGGCATGATTGATGCAAATATCGGACCTGCAGAGGATGGTGGAGAGGAGTTGATGCAGTGGATGGTGACCACAATACAGGAGGCGGTTCCACTGCCAGTATGTCTTGATACCACAAATTATAATGCTGTGGAGGCCGGACTGAAGGTCCATAACAATGACTATGGCAGACCCATGATAAACTCCACCTCCAACGATCCTGAGAGGTTTCCGATGCTGGAACTTGCAGCCAAGTACAACTGTGATATTATAGCCCTTACTGTTGGTAAGGGTGGGCTCCCTGCTGATGAGCATGACAGGGCGGCCATTGCAGCAGAGATAATGGCAAGGGCTATGGAATACGGTGTTCCTCTGGAGAATGTCTATCTTGATCCCTTGGTGCTCCAGATAGCAACGACGCAGGACCAGGCCCTTAAGGTGATTAAGGCGATAGAGGTCTTCAAGCAATTGAATGACCCTCCGATGAAGACCGTGGTGGGCCTCAGCAATGTCTCAAATGGCTGCCCAAAACATGTAAGACCGATACTCAATAAGTACTATTTCCTCATGTTGTTAAATGCCGGACTCGATGCTGCCATTGCAGACCCCGCAGAGATAAAGGAGGCGATGGAGGAAAAGCCCCTTTTTGATAAGGTCCTCAATGGAGAGGAGATAGAGGACAAAGAGAAGATGACCGTAATGAAGAAGACGATTGATGTTATACTTGGTAATACCCTTTATGCCCATTCCTATCTTGAGATGTAAGGGAGGTTGAGATGGCCTTTACGCCGCCAAAAGAGAGTTTTAGAGGAAGGGTCTATCCAGTAACCATTGGTACGGAGGTCCAGGAGACCTTTGGAGGCGAAAACACCCTACCCTTCCACAGGTTTGAAGGAGAGATACCTCACAGGCCCCTCATATCTTATGAGATACAGGATGTACCCCCTCAGGACTGGCCTGAGGTGGTGAGGGAGCCGTACAGTGATGTCTCCGATGACCCTGTAAAGTGGGCCCAGTTCTGTCAGGAGAGCCTCGGGGCAAAGTCCATCACACTGAGGCTCATCGGTACCCATCCTGATCAGAAGAACCTCTCAGCAGAGGATGCAGTGAAGGTAGTAACGGATGTCCTCAATGCCGTAAAGGTGCCACTGATCATTCTTGGCAGTAACCATATTGAGAAAGATGCCGAGGTCCTTCCAAAGGTGGCAGAGGCATCAAAGGGCCGTAATTGTGTGATAGGTAAGGCACAGGAGGCGAATTACAAGACAATCGCAGCCGCAGCCATGGCCTCGGGTCACAAACTGATCGCCATGAGTGAACTTGATATAAACCTCTCCAAGCAGTTGAATATCCTGATCACCCAGATGGGCTTTGAGAAGGAGAGACTGATTACAGACCCCATGTGCTCTGCCCTTGGTTACGGGATTGAGTATACATACTCGGTGATGGAGAGGATCAGGCTTGCAGCACTGGCACAGGCAGATCCCGTGATGCAGCCTCCAATGGTGGCTGATGTGGGTATGTATGTCTGGAAGATAAAGGAAACTCAGGCCTCAGAACAGGATCTGCCAGAATGGGGCAGTCTCAGGGAGAGGGGAATACTCTGGGAGGCGCTTACTGCAACCACACTGATGCTCGCCGGTGCAGAACTGCTGATAATGAGACATCCCGATGCGGTGAGCCTTGTAAATACCTTTATTGATGAGATGTTCGCTTAAACTAAGACCTGGAGGTTTGAGATGGCGTTAACAGGTGTTGAGATATTTAAACTCCTTCCAAAGACTAACTGTAAAAAATGCGGGTTCCCTACCTGCCTTGCCTTCGCAATGAAACTCGCCCAGCGTCAGACATCACTGGACAAGTGTCCAGATGTCTCAGAAGAGGCAAAGAGGATCCTGGGTGAGGCTGCTGCCCCTCCAGTGAGGCCTATCACACTGGGTACGGGGGATAAGGCCGTGAAGATGGGAGAAGAGACGGTCCTGTTCAGGCATGAAAAGAAATTCGTAAACCCGACCGTTCTGGCCCTTGAGATAAAGGATACAGAGGATGAGGCTGTACAGATGGAAAAGGTCCAGGCGGTGCTCACCTCTGAGATAAACAGAGTTGGGCAGTTGCTGAGGGTGGATGCGATCTGTATCACCAACGCCTCTGGTGAGGTGGAAAGGTTTGAGACACTTGCAAAGACAGTGGCTGAGAAGGCACCGGAGGTGCCTGTGATTGTATCTACTGAGAGCCCAGATGCAGCAAAGACGGTCATGGGGTTATTCTCAGGCAAGGGGGCACTGCTATATGGGGTAACAGAGGCGAATGCTGAGCAGATGGTCCCGATCGCGAAGGAGGCGAAGGCCTCTGTGGGTGTGAGGGCAGACGACCTGGAGGCCCTCAGTGCACTAACAGAGAAGGTGAAATCCTTAGGGGTTGAGGATATTGTGGTAGACTCAGGGGCGAGAAAGGCACCTGAGATACTGGAACATAATACCCTCATCAGGAGGGCAGCCATAAAGAAGAACTTCAAGCCACTCGGTTATCCTGTGATAAACTTTGTGCAGAGGGAAGACCCACTGTATGAGACACTCCTTGCAGGCCTCGGGATATGTAAGTACGCCTCTGTGGTGGTGATGTCCTCTGCAGAGAAGTGGAAGAACCTTGCCCTGTTTACCCTGAGACAGAATATCTATACTGATCCACAGGTGCCGATGCAGGTGGAGCAGAAGATATACAAGATCGGGGAGCCAGATGAGAATTCACCGCTTCTCATCACGACAAACTTCTCTCTCACTTACTTCATAGTTTCTGGAGAGGTTGAGAATTCCAAGGTCCCGGCCTGGCTTGCTGTTATGGACTGTGAGGGACTGAGCGTGCTGACCGCCTGGGCTGCAGGGAAATTTACTGGTGCAAAGATCGCCAACTTCATCAAAGAAAGCGGGATAGAGAGCCAGATAAAACACAGGGAACTGATAATACCCGGGTATGTTGCAATACTGAAGGGTGCGATTGAGGAGAAACTGGAGGGCTGGACAGTGACTGTTGGCCCGAGGGAGGCGAACGGGTTGCCTTCCTTTCTCAGACAGAAGGTTGCAGCATAGAGGGGTCTGGATAAAAACAGATTGACTTTAGAAAGTTAAATGTTTAAAAATTTTATTAAGGGCATCGGCCACCCGGTGCTCTTTTAAGTTGAGATGAAAACAAAATCTGGAGCGAGGAGGTCAGGATGTCGAAGATAATAGCCTCGGCTGCTATCAGGGGGGCCCATAAAGTCTATCGTCAGACAGAGGAACTCCTACAGAAGGTGATTGCAGAAAAAGGTGAGGACCACCGGTTCGAGTTTCCCGATACTGCCTTCTATCTGCCGATGATTTATGCTATGACCGGGTTTGAGGTGAAGACACTGAAGGATATGAAAGAGGCCCTCATGATGGCCAGAGAACTGCTGCATGAGGAGCCTGAGGAGCATCTATGGAGGCCATATCTGGGTGAGGCCCTAGACTCAGGGATGGCCACACTCTGGTGTGAGGAGATATACCTGGCCCTGAGGTACATTGAGGGGCTTGAGCCTGACAGGGACCCTGAAACAGGTTACGAGTACAACGGATTTATTACTGATACCATCCAGAGAAATCTGGGTATCCAGTTGGTGGACGGCAGGATGCCCGGGTTTGCAGCAATCATCGGGGCCGCCCCTGATGAAGACACGGCAGTAAAGATCGTCAGGGAACTGCAGGAGAAGAACATACTGGTGTTTCTCTCAGGGCAGGCCCCTGACAAAACGGGCAGGGTGACGAGTGTTACCAGGCAACTGCTGAGTAAGGGGATTGAACTGGGCTGGGATGTGTATGTGGTGCCTCTTGGTACCACCACCGAGCATACCCTCTATGCCCTTGACTGGGCGATCAGGGCGGCCCTCATTTTCGGTGGACATAAACCTGGTGATTACAGGGCCAACCTGAAGTATACGAAGGACCGTGTCTTTGCCTTTGCCCTTGTCCTGGGTGAACTGGACGACATAAAGTGGGCCACAGGAGCGGGGGCTATAAACATGGGATTCCCTGCGATCTGTGACACCGATGTACCTGTAATCCATCCGACAGGTGTGTGCACCTATGAAGAGGTGGACAAGGAACTCGACCACGATAGGATCGTCCAGAGGGCGATTGAGGTGAGGGGACTGAAGGTGATCGTGGAGAAACCCCCGATCCCTATATCCTATGGACCGGCCTTCGAGGGAGAGAGGATCAGGAAGGAGGAGACCTTTATTGAATTTGGTGGAACCCGTTCACCTGCCTTTGAGTGGGTGAGGATGAGAGAGATGGATGAGATAGAGGACGGGAAGATAAACATCGTCGGTAATAACTGGAAGGAACGGTATGAGCAGGGTGGAGTGATGCCCCTGGGAATCCTGGTGGAGGTCGCCGGCAGGAGGCTACAATCTGACTTCCTGCCCATCATAGAAAGGAGGCTACACCACAATATAAACGAAGGTCAGGGTATCTGGCATATGGGCCAGAGGGATATAAACTGGATACGTATAAGCCACGCAGCAAAGCAGGCTGGCTTCAGCCTTGAGGATATTGGAAAGATACACCATGCGATGACCCACAAGAGGTTCTCTGCGATTGTGGACAAGGTCCAGGTGACACTGTTTACCGACGAGGAGGATGTGATAAAGTGGCGTGAGGAGGCGAGAAAGGAGTGGAAGGCGAGGGACGAGAGGCTTGCAGCCCTGACAGATGACAGTGTGGACACCTTTTACAGTTGCCTTCTGTGTCAGAGTTTTGCTCCCACCCATGTGTGTGTGATTACCCCTGAAAGGCTTGGTCTCTGTGGTGCCTACAACTGGCTCGACTGTAAGGCATCCTACGAGATTGATCCAACGGGTGGGAATGAGCCCATACCGAAGGGTGAGTTGATTGATCCGAGATATGGGAGATACTCAGGTGTGGATGAATACCTGAAGAAGGCATCAGGAGGAGCGGTTGAGACCCTTAATCTCTACACAATAATGGAGAACCCGATGACCTCCTGCGGCTGTTTTGAGTGTATTGTGGCGATAATACCTGAGGCAAACGGGGTGATGATTGTACAGAGGGGGCATACAGGGATGACCCCCATAGGGATGAAGTTTTCCACCCTGGCAGGCACTGTGGGTGGAGGGGTGCAGACCCCCGGGTTCATGGGGATAGGGGTGAACTTCATCACGAGCAGGAAGTTCCTTGCAGGTGACGGTGGTATTAAAAGGATAGTCTGGATGACCAAGGCCCTGAAGGAGAGGGTGAAGGAGAAGTTCCAGCAGAGGGCCGCTGAGGAAGGAGTGCCTGATCTGTTGGACAAGATTGCCGATGAGACGATATGTGAGGATTCGGAGAAACTGCTTGAATGGCTCCAGAAGGTGGGACATCCTGCCCTGGAGATGGAGCCGATTATATAGTCTCGGGCAGTGCCTGAGATAATGACCGAAGGAGGTAAATAAGATGGCACCAAGGACACCAAAGAGTGCAGATAAGGTGGCAGAAGAGATTATAGAATGGGCTGAGGCCCAGGGACTGGAGACCGCCTTTGATAGGGCAGAGAAACTGAAGCCCTGCCCTATCGGACACAGCGGTGCATGCTGTAAGATCTGTTTTATGGGCCCATGCAGGCTTGTTGGCCCTGATGCAGAGGAGACAGCGAGGGGTGTATGTGGGGCCACACTGCCCGTTGTGTCTGCCAGGAACTTCCTCAGGATGGTGGCTGCGGGTACTGCTGCCCACAGTGACCATGCAAGGGATATGGCCTTTACACTCCTTGAGGCGGCCACCGGCGAGGCCCCTGACTTCAAGGTGAGGGACACCCAGAAACTGAAGAAACTGGCCGATATCCTGGAGATACCCACAGAGGGTAGGACGAAGGAGGAGGTCGCAAAGGATGTGGCTTTGAAGATCATTGAACAGTTCGGACAGCAGAAGGGTGAGATCGCCTTTGTGAAGAGGGCACCGAAGAAGCGTCAGGAGGTCTGGAGAAAGTGGGGTATAGTGCCGAGAGGAATAGACAGGGAGGTGGCAGAGGCCCTGCACAGGACGAATATGGGTGTGGACCAGGACCCTGAAAACCTGATGATGGCAGCACTCAAGGTCTCCCTTGCCGATGGATGGGGTGGATGTATGTTCAGTACCGATATCACCGACATCCTCTTCGGGACACCTAGACCCGTGAGGGCGCAGGCGAGCATCGGGATAATGAAAGAGGACGAGGTGAATGTGGTTGTCCATGGTCATGAGCCCACTCTTGCTGAGATGATAGTGGAGGTATCCCAGGAGCCGGAGATACTGGAGTATGCAAGACAGAAGGGTGCGAAGGGGATAAACCTGGTCGGTATGTGCTGCACTGCCAATGAGGTCCTGATGAGGCATGGTATCCCCACTGCCGGTGGTTTTCTGAACCAGGAACTGGCGATCATGACGGGACTTGCAGAGGCAGTGATGGTGGATGTTCAGTGTATAATGCCCGCAATAGTTGAGGCCTCAAAGAAGTTCCATACGAAGGTGATAACCACCTCCTACAAAGGGAAGATAAAGGATGCGGTGCATATCCAGTATGATGAACGGAGGGCAAAGGAGGTCGCCAGGCAGATACTGAGACTCGCGATAGATAACTATGCCAACAGGACCGCCTCAGGCAGCAGGGTTCATGAGACATCCCCCCTTATTGCTGGCTTCTCTCATGAGTACATAGACTACATGCAGGGAGGCCGTTTCAGGGCCTCCTTCAGACCCCTTAATGACGCGATAATGGCGGGAAGAATCAGAGGTGTGGCAGGCATAGTTGGTTGTAACAACCCGAGGATAATGCAGGACAGTTATCATGATTACCTTGCGATTGAGTTCATCAAGAATGATGTCCTTGTGGTGACCACAGGCTGCGGTGCCCATGCCTGTGCAAAGGCAGGTTACATGAGACCCGAGGTGGCCCTTGAGATGGCAGGTCCCGGGCTCAGGGAGGTCTGTGAGGCGATAGGCTGTCCTCCCATTCTGCACTTGGGTGCATGTGTGGACAACTCAAGGATTCTCACCATAGCGACCCATATGGTACACGAAGGTGGACTCGGGGATGATATCTCAGACCTGCCGGCAGTAGGGCTTGCACCTGAGTGGATGAGTGAGAAGGCCCTTGCGATAGGCACATACTTTGTCGCCTCGGGCATGTATGTGATATTCGGTTCGGAGAGTCCGGTGGAGGCGAGTTCAGAGGTGAAAAGGATAATGACAGAGGTATGGGAGCAGAGGGTTGGTGGAAAACTGGAATTTATACCCGATCCAGAGGTGATGTTGAGGAAGGCCCTTGAACATATAGACAAGAAGCGCGAGGCCCTGAAACTGAGGAAGTACGAGCCGGGCAGGTTCGGTGTGGAGCGCAAACTGATGAGTATGGAGGACAGGCGTAAACTGGAGAAACTCTCAAGACCCCATGAGGGTCTGAAGTAGAGGAGGTAAGATATGGATGTGGTAGAGGGTCTTGATGTAGAAAGAGAGATTGGCAGGGTGGGTGAGATCCTGTCTGAATATGAGAAGAAGAGGGGTGTTCTTATAACAACCCTCCACAGGATCCAGGAGGAGCATGGGTATCTGCCACCGGAGGTCCTGCAGAACCTGTCAAGGAAACTGGGACTGCCCCTTGCAGAGATATACTCAGTTGCCAGTTTCTACCATCAGTTCCACTTCACACCAAGGGGCAGGAAGATAGTCCGTGTCTGTATGGGGACCGCCTGTCATGTGAGAGGGGCCCCAAAGGTGCTCGAGAGGCTCCAGGAACACTTCAAGATAGATGTGGGTGAGACCACCCCTGACCTCACCATGACACTTGAGACGGTCGGATGTGTCGGCTGTTGTGGGCTCGCCCCTGTCGTGACCATAAATGAGGAGGTGGTTGGTGAGTTGACTCCAAAGAAGGTGGATGATGTGATAGAGGCGATAGAAAGGAGTAATGGTGATGGGAAGGCTTAAGAGTATAGAGGAACTGAGAAACCTGAGGCTCCTTCTGCAGGAGGAGACCTTCCCCAGAGACAAGGAGATAATAAGAGCCTGCACCGGGACCGCCTGTATGGCATCGGGCTCACTGAAGGTGATTGAGGCCATTGAACAGAAGGCGAAAGAGAGGGGTCTGGATGTCCAGATTGTGAGGACGGGCTGCCAGGGTCTCTGTCAGAAGGGGCCGGTGATGAAGGTGGAACCCTTCGGCTACTTCTACAGGAAGGTCAGGAGTGATGACGCTGAGGCTATCGTGTCAGGGACCCTCACCGGGGGATATCCTGTCAGACACCTGATGGAGAGGGAGAGCCTCTATTCAGAGCCCTATGAACTGATGGACGAGTTGCCTTTTTACAAGAAACAGGTGAGGGTAGCCCTCCGGAACAACGGGAGAATAGACCCCCGCAACATCTACCACTACATAGCAGTTGGCGGGTATAAGGCCCTTGAGAAGGCCCTTAGTAGCATGAGCCCTGACGAGGTGCTTGATGAGGTGGACAGGGCTAATCTCCGCGGCCGTGGTGGTGCAGGCTTTCCAGCAGGCAGAAAGTGGAGGCATACGAAGCACGCCCCTGGTGACATCAAGATGGTAATAGCCAACGGGGATGAGGGTGATCCAGGTGCGTTCATGGACAGGTCAATCATGGAGGGTGATCCCCACAGCCTTATAGAGGGGATGCTCCTCTGTGCATATGCGATTGGGGCGAGGTATGGCTTCATCTATGTGAGGCATGAGTATCCCTTAGCGGTGAAGAACCTCAGGATAGCGATCCAGCAGGCAGAGGACCTGGGGCTTCTGGGAGAGAATATCCTCGGCACAGGTTTTGACTTCTTCCTCGATATTCGTGAGGGTGCAGGTGCCTTTGTCTGTGGTGAGGCGACGGCACTGGTTGCCTCCATAATGGGTGAGAGGGGATTCCCGAGGGCGAGGCCACCGAGGGTCTCGGAGCCCGGGGGTGGTCCCTGGGGCTACCCGGCAAACCTGAACAATGTGGAGACCTTTGCCTGCGTGCCCGTGATAATAGAGAAGGGAGCAGACTGGTTCAGGTGCATCGGCACACCCAACTCACCGGGGACCAAGGTCTTCGCTCTTACAGGAAAGGTGAAAAACACCGGTCTGGTGGAGGTCCCGATGGGTACCACCCTGAGGGAGATAATCTTCGATATAGGCGGCGGCATTATTGGTGATAAGAAGTTCAAGGCGGTCCAGACAGGTGGTCCCTCCGGGGGGTGCATCCCTGAGGAGCACCTGGACACCCCTGTGGATTTTGACTCTCTATGGGAACTCGGCTCCATGATGGGTTCAGGCGGGATGGTGGTGATGGATGAGGATACCTGTATGGTGGATGTGGCAAGATACTTCTTGAGTTTTACCCAGGCAGAGTCCTGTGGTAAGTGCCCCCCCTGCAGGATAGGTACCTACCAGATGCTCCAGATAATGGACAGGATTGTCTGTGGTGAGGGCGAACCTGAAGACCTTGAGAGACTTGAGAAACTCGCCCATAGGGTGAAGGCGGCCTCCCTGTGCGGTCTGGGTCAGAGTGCACCCAACCCCGTGTTGAGTACCCTGAGGTACTTCAGAGAGGAATACGAGGAACACATCTACGACAAGTACTGCAGGGCAAAGGTCTGTAAGGGGCTGGGACTTTTCAGGATAGAACATACCGAGTGTTTCCTCTGCGGGCTCTGCAAGCAGGCATGTGCATATGGGGCTGTGAAGGAACTGAGGGATAAATTCTACATTGACCAGTCAGTCTGTGTGAAGTGTAAGGCCTGTTATCTGGCATGTCCGATAGGTGCTGTAAAGATAGAGAAGGTACCGAGGAAAAAAGAAGTTACAGAGAAGGTCTGAAAGGAGGATCTATGAGTGATGAGAAGGCCAAGACCCTGAAGGATATTTTTAAGGAGATCGAGTCTGAAAGGTGTCTCCTTCACAGGGTGATACGTCTGTTAGATGAGTTTATTGATGGGCCGATGTGTGGCAGGTGTCTGCCCTGTCCGATGGGTAGTTACGAGATGAGGATAAGGGTGAGGAACCTGATTGAGGGGCGTGGTGGCAGGGAGGACATAGATGCGATAAGAGAGATTGTTCCCAAGATGTTCATCTCCTCTATGTGTAAGAGGGGAAAGGATGTGGCTGAGTACATAGAGAAGAGTCTAAAGGAGCAGGAGGATGTCTATGTCGCCCATGCCACCGGTAGGTGTCCTGAAAGGGTCTGTAAGGCGCTCATCAGATACAGGGTGATTCCTGAAAAATGCACCATGTGTGGAGACTGTCTTGAGGTCTGCAAGGACTTTGCGATTGTGGGTGAGAAGAAGGCACCCTATAGAACGGGGTATCTCCCCTTTGAGATAGTGGATAAGAGGTGCAGCAGGTGTGGTGAGTGTATAAAGGTCTGCCAGTATGGGGCGATAGAGATAGTGGATGTCGCAGAGCAAGAGCCCCAGCAGGTGGGGGTCTGAAATAAAATCTTTAAAGGAGGACTCAATGGCTAAGAAGGTGAGGGTGAGGATAGACGGTAAGGAATACAGGCTTCCTGAAGGGGTAAATCTGATTGACGCTGCGGAGTCTGTGGGGATACATATACCCAATTTCTGCTATATCAAGGGGATGAAGGGGATAGGTGCCTGCAGGATGTGCATGGTTGAGATTGGTGGAAGGATGACCATCGCCTGTAACACCCGTGTGAAGGAGGACCTTGATGTGGTCACTGACAGTGAGAAGATAAGGGAGTTGAGACGGTTTGTGGTGGACCTGATAGTCTCCATGCATCCGCTTGACTGCATGACCTGTACGAAGGCGGGAGTATGTGACCTTCAGAGGTATGCCTATGAATACGAGGTGAAGGAGAGTTCATTCACCCGTAAAAAGTTTGGTTTTCCTGTGGACGACAAAAACCCCTTTATAAAGCGTGACCCTGACTACTGCATACTCTGTGGGAGGTGTGTGAGGGTCTGTAAGGAACAGGGGACCTCTGTGCTTGACTTCTATGGCCGAGGAGTGGGTTCCAGGGTGGTGACTGCAGAGGATAGACCCCTGCACGAGGCTGGCTGTACCTTCTGTGGCAGTTGTGTGGATGCCTGTCCAGTGAATGCCCTCCTTGAGGCTGACAGATGGCGGAAGGGAAGGGAGTGGGAGTACCGGAGGTTCGGATCAGTGTGTCTCGGTTGTGGCTGTGGTTGTAGCACGGTGGTGAGTGTACACGGCAGGGATGTGGCAAAGGTGAATATAGGCACACCTGAGGAGAGGGTTGACCATTATATCTGTGCCTATGGAAGGTTCGGTTTTGATTTTATAAACTCTGATAAGAGGATAACAGAGCCCCTCAAGAGGATTGACGGGGAATTGAGGCCCGTGAGTTGGCAGGAGGCGCTTGAGAGTATGGCTGAGGCGATGAGAAATCCGGCAGAGGTGGGAATCATCACCACAGGCAACCTCCTGAATGAGGATCTCCTGACGCTCAGGGCCTTTGCGGAGTCCACAGGTATAAACAGTTATGACTCCACGGTGAGCCTGTACGCAGATGCCGATTCACTGCTCGGTCCATCCTATGATATACAGGAGTCTGACCTGCTGGTGGTTGTCGGCCTGTCTGCATCCCAGTGGGATCGGGTACTGGCAGCCCTTGATGCCTCGATAAGAAAGAAGGTGGCAAGGGGTGCGAAACTGGTGGTGATAGGCGGAACTACTCTTGGGGATGTTGCCCATGTTGTTCTGGAGGGAGAGGAGGTCTCCGGGATCAGCAGTCTGCTGCGGGCACTATCAAAGAAGGGTCTCAGACAGCCCGAGTCTGTCAGCCTGCCGGATGTCCCTGTTACCGAGGATGCCGAAAAGGCTGCCCAGATGTTTGTTGATGCAGACTCCCCTTTGGTCATCACTACTCCTTTATTCTTTGAGTCTACAAAGGCCTTCGGTATCCTTAAGGGCGGGGTGCTTTCTGTGCCGGTTGAGGCGAATGCGAAGGGGACACTCCTTATGGGTTTCGTCGGTAGTGGTTATAGATACAGGGAACTTGTAGGTGGTGCAACAAGGGTCATGTACTGTCTGGGAGAGGTGCCTATAAAGAGGCCTGAAGATGTTGATTTTCTGGTTGTTCAGAACACACATATGAGTTCGCTTGCGATGGAGGCTGACCTTGTTCTGCCGACCACAACTGTGTACGAGATGTCTGGTAGTATCGTGGACTATATGGGACATCTTAAGACCGTTGAGCAGGCGGTGGATCCCTACGGGGAGTCAAGGACAGTGAGAGAGACCCTGAGGGGGCTTTCAAAGGTGATGGAGAAGGAACTGAAGGTGGCGAAGACTGCTGATGTTAAAAAACAACTCAAGGCATTCAAGCCAACACTCACCCCAGCAGAGATAAGAAAGAGGGATGACCTCCAGTACAACCCATCAGAACTCATCCCTGCCCTGAACAACTCTGTGATAGAGGGCTCAAGGCTACTCTGGCTGAGGCAGGTGGAGGTCACAGGGCTGAAGGCCTGAAGGGCCTTCAGCCCCCTGTGCTTAACTTGCATTATAAAGGCTCAATCCTCTACAATAACTTCATTATCTCGGGAGGAGACATGGGAGAAACCATCGAGATCAGATGGCATGGCAGAGGAGGTCAGGGGACAGTAACGGCAGCAAAGGTCCTTGCAGATGCGTGTCTTAGCAAGGGCAAGAATGTCCAGGCCTTTCCTGAATACGGACCTGAAAGGGCAGGCGCCCCTGTGAGGGCTTATAACCGAATCAGTGACAGGGAATTGAGGATCCATGCCCCGGTAACGAGGCCGAACATAGTGGTGGTAGTGGATGCGACCCTGATAGAGAGCATTGATGTTACCGAGGGTGCTCCTGATGATGCCATCTTTGTGGTGAATACCTCTCACAGTCCTGAGGAGTTGAGACAGAAACTGAATCTGAAACCAACTCAGAAGGTATTTACCGTTGATGCCACAAAGATTGCCATTGACACTATAGGAAGGCCACTTCCGAATTCCACTATGCTCGGTGCCCTTGCCAGGGCATCAGGTATTGTTGACCTTGATACACTTCTTGAGGACGTGAAGGCGAGTTTCGGGAGTAAGTTCTCAGAGAAGGTGATAGTTGCCAATCTTGAGGCAACAAGAAGGGGTTATGAGGAGGTGAAAGAGGGATGAAGGGATGGAGAGATATACCGATGGGCGGTGTTATACCGGATGCAGGTAATGCAGTGCAGTACAATACAGGCTCATGGCGGGCCTTCAGGCCTGTCTGGAAGCCTGAGAACTGCATACAGTGTCTGTTCTGCTGGATTTACTGTCCGGATGGGGCTGTTAATGTGAAGGATGGCAAGCGGGAGGACTTTGACTATCTACACTGTAAGGGATGTGGAATCTGTGCCAATGAGTGCCCGGGCAAGAAGGGGCAGAAGGCGATAGTGATGGTAGAGGAGGGCAAGTGATGGGGAAGAAACTCGCATTAACTGGTAACCAGGCGGTTGCCACAGCAATGAAACAGATTAATCCTGATGTCTGTGCCGCCTATCCCATAACACCCCAGACAGAGATAATGCAGAGGTTTGCCACCTTTGTGGCTGATGGGGAGGTGGACACAGAACTCATAACTGTTGAGAGTGAGCACAGTGCAATGAGTGCCTGCATCGGGGCTGCTGCAGGTGGTGGGAGGGTGATGACAGCAACCTCCTCACAGGGTCTCGCCCTGATGTGGGAGATGCTTTATATCGCCTCAGGTATGAGGCTTCCCATAGTTATGCCGGTGGTAAACAGGGCCCTTTCTGCACCAATCAACATACACGGAGACCATTCAGACAGTATGGGGGCAAGAGACAGTGGATGGATACAACTGTACTCAGAGAATGCCCAGGAGGCCTATGACAATGTGATCCAGGCAGTAAAGATTGGAGAACATCCTGATGTGAGGCTTCCGGTGATGGTCTGTATGGACGGCTTTATAATAAGCCACTCAATAGAGAGTATGGAACTTCTGCCTGACGATGTGGTGAAGGAATTTGTAGGTGAGTACAGGGCTACCTATCCCCTGCTTGATGTGGATCACCCGGTCACCTATGGCCCACTTGTCCTGCCTGACTATTACATGGAATTCAAGCGACAGCAGCACGAGGCGATGCTCCATGTGAAAGATGTCGTGCTGGAGGTGGCGAAGGAGTTTGAAAGGATAAGTGGCAGGAGTTACGGCCTCTTTGAATCCTATAGACTCGATGATGCAGAGATTGCGGTGGTGATACTGAACTCTGCTGCCGGGACCATGAAGGATGTGGTGGACAGTTACAGGGACAGAGGTATTAAGGTGGGTCTGCTCAAGCCCAGGCTCTTCAGGCCATTCCCCTACAGGGAGGTGGCAGAGGCCTTAGGGAATGCAAAGGTGGTGGGTGTACTTGACAGGGCGGACTCCTTTGGCGGTTTTGGCCCCACATACATGGAGGTGGCCTCTGCATTTACTACAAATGGGGCAAGACCCCTCATGTTGAACTGGATCTACGGTCTTGGTGGCAGGGACTTTATGCCAGAGCATGCGGAACAGGCGATTCAGCAAATGGTGAAGGTGCTTGAGACCGGCGAGGTAGAGGTCCAGAAGGACTACCTCGGTGTGAGAGAATAAATCAGATAAGGAGAGGAGAGATGAGCACAACCCCTTTAAGATTAAAGGAACTCTCGAAAAAGGAGGAACTCCTCACAGGAGGTCACAGACTCTGCTCGGGCTGTGGGGCACCGATTGCCGTCAGGCAGGTGCTTCTTGCAGCAGAGGTGCCTGTTGTGGCTGCCAATGCAACTGGCTGCCTTGAGGTCTCCACAACCATATATCCCTATACCGCCTGGAGGATACCCTGGATCCATACCGCCTTTGAGAATGCTGCAGCCACCATATCAGGGGTGGAGACGATGTACAGGGCACTCAGGAAGAAGGGCAAAATTGACAGGAAGATAAAGTTTATAGCCTTTGGCGGTGATGGCGGGACCTATGATATCGGTTTCCAGAGCCTGTCAGGTGCGATGGAAAGGGGTCATGATATAGTCTATATCTGCTATGACAACGGTGCCTATATGAACACGGGTATTCAGCGTTCGAGCGCCACACCGCTGGGTGCTAATACCACCACCTCACCTGCTGGGAAGGTGATCCCTGGCAAATTGCAACCCAGAAAGAATCTCACAAAGATAATGGCTGCCCATGGGATCCCCTATGTAGCCCAGACTACTCCTGCTCACTGGCGTGACCTGATGACCAAGGTCCGTAAGGCCCTGGATGTGGATGGACCCGCCTTTATTAATATCCTTGCCCACTGTAACCGCGGCTGGAGGACCGGCACCAACACGACGATACAGGATACGAAACTGGCGGTAGAGACCTGCTTCTGGCCACTGTACGAATATGAAAATGGCAGACTCACAATAAACTACAAACCGAAGGAAAAGAGGCCCGTTGTGGAGTTCCTGAAGACACAGGGCAGGTTCAGACACCTCTTCTCACCCGACAATGAGCACATCCTTCAACAGATTCAGGAATATGTGGACAGGGAGTGGGAGGCACTCTTGAGAGAGGAGGCATTCTGGAAGGATCAGGAAGAAGAGACTGCCTCTTAGGACAGGATTTGAAACTCATTGAAGGCTATGGCTGAATTCGTACTCTATGAAGATGCCTTCAAGAGGATCGATGAGGAGTTGAGAAGGCTCTATCAACTCTCCAACGCAAAACTCGTCTTCCTTGTAGACAGAAATGGACAACTCATCGCCTCCGTGGGCGAAACAAGAAATATTGATACAACCGCGCTTGCTTCACTGACTGCCGGCAATATTGCAGCCACAGGTGGTATCGCCAAGTTGCTCGGCCAGAAGGAGTTTTCCATACTCTTTCACGAGGGTGAAAGGGACAATATCCATATCTCCCTTGTGGCAAATAAGGTCATACTCGTGGTGGTATTTGATCAGAGGTCTTCCCTCGGACTTGTCAGACTCAGGGTGAAGAAGTCGTCGCAGGTGCTGGAACAGGTCTTCAGTGAACTCGAGACCAGGAGACCAGAAAAGAAGGTGGAAGAGATATCTCCCTTTGCAGATATAACAGATGAAGATATTGAGAAACTCTTTGGGTAAGGTAAGAAAGTGTCATTCATCAATTACTCCACGCGGGAAATAAATTGTAAGATTGTGTATTATGGGCCAGGCCTCTGTGGTAAGACCACAAATCTGCAGTATATCTACAAAAAGACGGCTCCAGAGCAGAAGGGTAAACTCATCTCCTTAGCCACAGAGACAGAGAGGACGCTGTTCTTTGACTTTCTTCCACTGGCGCTTGGAGACATCAGGGGTTTCAGGGTGAGATTCCATCTCTATACCGTACCAGGCCAGGTCTTTTATGCAGCAAGCAGGAAACTGATTCTGAAGGGTGTGGATGGTGTGGTCTTTGTGGCTGACAGCCAGATCGAGAGGATGGATGCAAATATCGAGAGTTTGGAGGATCTGAAGATAAACCTGGCAGAGTATGGATATGACCTGGAGAGGATCCCATTCACCATCCAGTACAATAAGAGAGACCTGCCCAATATAGTACCGGTGGAAGAGATGCAGAGGGTCCTGAACCCCAATAATGTCCCCTACTATGAGGCGATAGCCACTGAGGGTGTGGGGGTTTTTGAGACTCTAAAGGACATAGGCAAACAGATACTGAAGGAACTGAAGAAAAACTACTAAACATCATCCGGCCAGGGCTTGTAACCGCGATAATGAACTACCCCGTGGCAAGACCACGGGGAATTCCAAGTTAAAGGAGTGTACGACAGATCCTCAATCATCAAGGCACTGCCCCACGTTTACTTACAGCACCTGCAGGGATTTAGCATGGTATTACCTTAAAGGCTGCCTATCTTAATCACTCAAAAGGATTTATGCGACAGATTCCTTAGGCGGGCAGTGCTGGTTCGGACACAAATTATGCGATGAGTTTTATTACATTAGGTTGTAACCTTCTTCAGACACAGAGGTTGTGGCACTGGCCTCTGCACTAAAGGTATCGCTGAATTTGATGCCTCACCAGCACTACCCGCCTTACCTACTGTGTGAATCCTCTCACATTGTGGTTGAAACTCTAACGGCAATTTAGGGCGCTATTATAGCATTGACAGAAACTCTAACAGCAAATTTCGGTATTGGAAGTGAGGAGGGTTTTTTTGTTAAAATCCTTAAAGAATGGAAGAGATTGGTGTTGTGCAGAAGACAGAGGGGGTCCTTGCAACGGTCCTTGTGGAACGGAAGAGTATCTGCGATAAATGTACAGAGGGAAAGTGTATGCTTACAGAGGGGGGAGCGATCATAGAGGCATTTAATCAGGCAAAGGCTGAGGTGGGAGACAGGGTGAAGGTGGTCTTCAGGCCATATTCCTATCTGAAGGGCTCGGTGATCATCTATGGTATCCCGGCCCTTGCCCTTATAATCGGAGCAGTAGTGGGGAAGGAGATCCTGTCGGGGGTCTTCAGAGGTTTTGACCCTGATCTTCTCGCCGCTGCCCTGGGATTCGGGGCCTTCGGTCTCGCCTTTGTAATAGTCAGGCTGATCACATCAAGGATGGAAAGACGGATAGAGTACAAACCGATCGTGGAGGAGGTCATCTCATCAGAAGGGGATACTTCTGAATCTATAACATAAAGGGGGTAATATGGTTAAGGATGTGAAGAAAGTGAGGACCTTTTCGGTCGTAGCCCACAGCGGTGCAGGGAAGACCTCTCTGGTTGAGGCGATGCTCTTGCAGGCTGGAATGATTGACAGGCTTGGTTCCACAGAGGCAGGCAATACCGTTACTGATTATGAGCCTGAAGAGATAGAGAGAAAGATGTCCATCACCTCTGCGGTTGCGTACTGTGACTGGAATGGCCATAGATTGAATATCATAGACACACCAGGATTTCTGAACTTCATTGAAGAGACAAGGGGTTGTCTCAGGGTCTCTGACGGGGCGGTAATAATAGTAAGTGCAATCTCAGGGGTGAAGGCAGAGACGGACAAGGTCTGGAGGTATGCCTGTGAGTATGAACTACCGAGGCTCATCTTTGTCAACAAGATGGACAAGGAGAATGCCAACTTCTCACGTGCTATCGGAGAGATAGAGAAGGCCTTTGAGACAGAGGCTATACCTCTGAACATCCCTATGGGGGAAGGTGAGTCCTTCTCAGGTATAGTAGACCTGATCAGGATGAAGGCCTACAGATGGGAAGGAGGTAAGAGGGTAGAGACAGATGTCTCCTCCTCAGAGGAGGTCGAGGAGTACAGGAAGAAACTGGTTGAGAAGATTGCAGAGGCGGATGACGAATTGCTGGAGAGATACCTGGAGGGGGGAGAGTTGACAGAGGAGGAACTGCTGAAGGGGGTGAGAGAGGGCTCCCTCACCAGGAGGTTTGTACCAGTGGTCTGTGGTTCTGCCACCTCAAACATCGGGGTTGATCTCCTGATGGATGCCGTCCTTCTGTGTCTGCCTTCACCGGAGGAGATGGCACGTATAAGACCACTGAAGGGGAGGAACCCCAAGGGTGATACAGAGGTGACAAGAAATCCCTCACCGGATGCCCCCCTTTCCGCCTATGTGTTCAAGACCATCTCAGATCCCTTTGCAGGTAAACTGACAGTAATGAGGGTGTATTCCGGGGTGCTGAAGGCCGATTCCACTGTATATAATGCATCCACAGACACCAAGGAGAGGATTGGACAGGTGTCCTACCTGCTTGGGAAGAAACAGGTCTCTGCCCAGACAGCAGGTCCTGGTGAGATCGTTGTTGTGGCAAAACTGAAAAACACCAACACAGGGGATACACTCTGTGATGAGAGTGCCCCTGTTGTGTATGAGCCTGTAAGGTTTGCAGAGCCAATCCTCTCTTATGCGATAGCCCCGAAGAGTAAGGGCGATGAGGAGAAGATAAGTGCTGCCCTCCAGAAACTCGGTGAGGAGGATCCCACACTTAGGTACCACAGAGATGAGGAGACGAATGAGTTGATACTGTCAGGCATGGGCCAACTACATATTGAGGTCGCATTACAGAGGCTTCAGCGGAAGTTCGGTGTTGAGGTTGAGATGAAGACCCCCAAAGTGCCCTACAGAGAGACGATAAAGGGAAGAGCGAAGGCACAGGGGAAATACAAGAAGCAGACCGGTGGTAGAGGACAGTATGGCGACTGCTGGATAGAGATAGAGCCCCTGCCGAGGGGGGCAGGCTTTGAGTTTGTGGACAAGATTGTGGGTGGTGTTATACCCAAGCAGTACATACCTGCTGTGGAGAAGGGTATAGTAGAGGCGCTCAGAGAGGGGATACTTGCCGGATATCCTATGGTTGATCTCAGAGTCACACTGTATGACGGTTCCTACCACTCTGTTGATTCCTCTGAACTCGCCTTCAAGATAGCCGGCTCCCTTGCCATAAAGAAGGCCGCAATGGAGGCCAAACCCGTACTCCTTGAGCCCATCATGAGGGTGGAGGTGATAACCCCTGAAGAGACCCTTGGAGCCGTTATTGGAGACCTGAATGCGAAGAGGGGGAAGGTCCAGGGGATGGAACCACAGGCTGGTGGCAACCAGAAGATCACAGCACTTGTGCCCATGGCAGAGATGCTTACCTACGCCAACCAACTCCACAGTCTCACCTCAGGTAGGGGCCTTTATACCATGGAGTTTTCCCACTATGAAGAGGTCCCCCCGCATATAGCCCAGAAGATAATAGAGGAGAAGAAGGCTGAGAAAGAGAAGGAGAAGTAAGGGGCCTTGGAAGAGAGGGAGATAGCCAGGCTTCTTGAGTGTCTTGGCTGCGGCCCTGAGTTGAGAGGCCATATCCTTGCTGTCAGAAGGGTTGCCCTCAGGATTGCGGACTCTTTAAATGCCCTTGTGGATAGGAGACTGGTGGAACTTGGTGCGATATATCATGACATAGGCAGGACAAAGACCCATGGTATTAACCATGCAGTGGTCGGTGCAGAGATGGCAAGGCAGTGGGGTGTGGATGAGAGGATTATCAGGATAGTGGAGAGACACATAGGCGCGGGGATTTCAAAGGAGGAGGCAGAGACCCTGGGGCTGCCCCCCAGGGACTATATACCAGAGACCCTGGAAGAAAAGATAGTGGCCTATGCTGACAACCTCATAGATGGCGATAGGGAGGTCTCCTACGAAGAGGCGCTTGAGAGGTTCAAAAGGGTCCTTGGCCCGGACCATCCATCCGTAGAGAGGTTCATAAAGATGCACCACGAATTAGAGGACCTGAGATGAGAATAACTGCTGTTTTCATACTCCTTGTGTTGCTGTTGCCTCTCCGGGCAGAGGGATCAGAGGTCTCTGTATATCAGGGACAGGTGGTGAGGGAGTTTCTCTTACCCAATGGGATGAAGGTCCTGGTCTCAGAAGATCATAAGGCACCATTGGTGACAATCCAGATCTGGTATAGGGTAGGATCAAAAGATGAGCCTGGTGGCAAGAGTGGTATCAGCCACCTGCTGGAACATATGATGTTTAAAGGAACAAAGGGGTTCTCCAGATTGATCCAGAAGAATGGAGGGGTGGACAATGCCTTTACCACAAGAGACTATACCATGTATTACGAGACACTTCCATCTGACAGGATTGATATCGCCCTTGCCCTTGAGGCCAAAAGGATGAAGGCCCTCACCTTCACCGAAGAGGATGTAAGGTATGAGAGGAATGTGGTGATGGAAGAGAGGAGACTCAGATATGAGGATGACCCGCAGAGTCTGCTCTATGAGGAGGTGGTGGCGACCGCATTTAAGGTGCACCCCTACCGAAGACCGATAATAGGATGGATGTCTGACCTCAAAGGGATAGGAAAGGATGACCTTGAGAGGCACTACAGGAGATTTTACTGTGCTGACAATGCCTTTGTGGTGATTGCAGGTGATGTAGAACCAGAGGTTATATATGAGAAGATAAAGGACTCACTGGCTGATGCACCGATATGCCCATCAGATGAGGTTAGTTCACCTGAGGAACCTCCCCAGAGGGGCCAGAAGAGGGTTTATCTAAAAAAAGAGGCCCAACTACCCTTTCTTCTTATGGCCTTTCATACACCCGTTTTCCCCCATCCAGACAGTGCACCCCTTGAGGTCCTCAGTTCAATACTGTCTGGTAAGAGTGGCAGATTGTATAAGAGTGTGGTGAGAGAGGAACAACTTGCGGTATCGACCTTTGCCTCCTACAGTTCTCTATCTCTTGACCCTTTCCTCTTTTTTACCGGGGCGACCGCCTCATCAGGTGTAGATGTTAAGAGACTGGAGGACGCCCTCTGGGAGGTGATTGAGGAGATAAAGGAATCTCCACCATCGGAAAGGGAGGTGCAGAAAGCGAAGAACCAGATAGAGGCGTCGCTTTTGATGGGGCTGGACTCTATTTTCTTCCAGGCAGAACTACTGGGCATGTTCGAGATAAAAGGGGGGTGGCAACTGAAGGAGAGGTATCTGGAGGCACTTAACAGGGTGAGCCCTGAAGATGTACAGAGGGTGGCCAGGAAGTATCTGACAGAGGACAACAGCACGGTGGGCATCCTTTTACCTATTGAGCCAAAGGCGGCTGAATCAGAGGATCCCATCCAGAGAGACCTCCACGGCTCATAAGATGAAGGAACTCCTCAGACATCTGAGATGGCAGGACATACTGGATATCCTTATTGTTGCCTTTGTTGTTTACAGGGTCTTACTCCTCATAAAGGGGACAAGGGCGATACAGATGATAGTGGGGCTTCTGGTGTTGCTCGGTGTTTTCTTTCTGTCGGACCTGCTCCAGTTGCACACCCTTTACTGGATCATTCAGAGTTTCTGGGCCCAGGTGGTCCTTGCCCTTATCATCATCTTTCAACCAGAGATAAGGAAGGCCCTTGCCAGGATGGGACAGCCTCCCTTCATGCCCACCCTTGCTCCTGCATCAGAGATGAAGTCAGTGGATGAGATAGTAAGGGCAGCCATTACAATGGCCAACAGGAAGATAGGTGCACTCATAGTGCTGGAGAGGGATATGGCACTGAATGAACTGGTGGAGATCGGTACCCCCCTTGATGCAAGGGTCTCAAAGGAACTCCTGCTGAGTATCTTTCATCCCTCCTCTCCTATACATGATGGTGCAGTTGTGATAAGGGGAGAGAGGGTGGTGGCTGCTGGATGCTTTCTCCCCATCACCTTTAGATCAGATATCAGCCGTTCCCTTGGAACAAGGCACAGGGCTGCTCTCGGTCTTACAGAGGAGTCAGATGCAGTGGTTGTTGTGGTATCAGAAGAGACGGGTATGATCTCAGTGGCTGAATATGGCAGGCTTCAGGGGCCTATGGATATGGCGACCCTTATGGACTACCTCACAAGGGTCTTCACTGAGAGAAAGGCCGAAAGGAGGTCCCGTTGAAGTTTACCAGAGAGATGGTTTTGAGCAATCTGGGATTGAAGGTGGTCTCTCTGTTGATAGCGATTTTGCTGTGGTATATCATATCCGCAAAGGGTGTTTCAGAGATGACCTTAGCACTCCCCATTGAGTATATCAATGTCCCTCAGGGATTTGAACTCCTGCAGAAGAACACAGAGACTGTAAAGGTGACACTCTTTGGTAGTGAGAGGATACTGAGGAGTTTGAAACCGGAAGACCTGAGGGTGAGGGTGGACCTCAGAGGAACTACAGAGGGTGAGGTGGTGTATGAACTCAGCAAGAAGGATATCTCTGTGCCTTCGGCAATCACCATCTCCGAAATATATCCAACACAGATCAAACTCTATCTTGACAGGAGGCAGAGGAGGGTAGTGCCTGTAAGACTCAATACCTCGAAGGGTATCCGAGACAGATACGTCCTTGAGGTTGAACCTCCTGTGGTTGAGATAGAGGGTCCATCAAGGATAGTCACCAATACAGATTATGTGAGTACTGAAGAGTTGAGGGAGGAGATGTTACGGACCGAGACCCGCAATGGGGAACCAGGTCCAGGTGAGTTGAAACTCCGTCTGATACCTCCACATAAGAGGGTAAGGCTGATGCAGGATGCGGTAAGGGTTGTATGGAGAGAAAGGCAGTCTTGACCAATACAATAAGAGGGGGGTCCTATGAGACTTTTTGGTACTGATGGTATCCGTGGCCAGGTAAACAGTGAACCCATGACACCAGAGACTGTGGTTAGGATAGGAATGGCCGCAGCACGGGTCCTGAAGAAAGAGGGTGGAAGGAACAGGATACTGATAGGTAAAGACACAAGGCTCTCGGGATACATGATAGAAAGTGCCCTCACCTCCGGGATATGTTCCATGGGGATGAATGTGGTCCTTGTTGGTCCCATCCCTACTCCTGGGATCGCCTTTCTCACAAGGACAATGCGGATGGATGCAGGGATAGTTATTTCTGCATCACACAACCCCTTCCAGGACAACGGGATAAAGTTTTTCGGCCCTGACGGATTTAAACTGCCTGACTCGATGGAAGAGGCGATAGAGGCCCTTGTACTGGAAGGTGATATGGGACAGAGACCTGCAGGGGCCTCCATAGGGAAGGCCTACAGGCTTGAAGATGCCACTGGAAGATACATTGAGTTTATAAAATCAACAATTCCCAAGGGAGTAACACTTGAGGGGCTGAAGGTGGTAGTTGACTGCGCCAATGGTGCAGCATATAAGATCACACCAACTGTACTTGGCGAACTCGGAGCAGAGGTGATACCAATAAACAACAGTCCGGACGGGATAAATATAAACCACTGCTGTGGCTCTACTGACCTGACTCACCTGAAGGAGGAGGTGCTCAGGCAGGGGGCAGACCTCGGAATAGCCCATGATGGTGATGCAGACAGATGTATGTTTGTGGATGAAAAGGGTAATGAGGTGGATGGTGACAGGGCGATGGCAGTATGGGCAAAGGAGATGAAAAGGGAGGGAAGGCTCCAGAGGGACACAGTTGTTGTGACGGTGATGACCAATCTCGGAGTGGAGAGGTATCTGAACAGTCGGGGTATCTCTGTCGTAAGGACCCCTGTTGGAGACAGATTTGTGGTGGAGGAGATGAGAAAAGGGGGATACAACCTTGGAGGAGAGCAGTCAGGACATATCGTATTCTTTGACTACAACACCACAGGAGACGGGCCTGTAACCGCCCTCCAGATGCTCTATCTGATGAAAAAGAAGGAGAGACCTCTTTCAGAACTGACGTCGGACATCTTCCTCTATCCACAGGTCCTTGTTAATTTGAAGGTGAAAGACAGAAGGATAGTAGAAGACAGGAGGGTCCATGAACTGGTAAGACAGGCAGAGAAGAGGCTTTCCCCTGATGGAAGGGTCCTTGTGAGGGCCTCGGGTACAGAGAGTAAGATCCGTGTAATGGTAGAGGGACCTGATTCAGAGAAGGTTCATGAGATAGCAGAAGAGGTGGCAGAGGCGATCAGGAGACTCTGTGAGGAGTGAACCCCCTGGCGTTTTACCTCTTCGCTATTGAAGGGCTCGCCCTTGGGTCCCTGCTGGCCTACTTTCCATTGTCTCTATTGATCTTACTGTCGTTACAGGCTGTCTTTTTATACAGAGTATGGGGCATTAAGAGGTCCTTTCCCTTGTTCCTGCTACTCATTGTCTGTATCCTTTATTCCTATTGCCGTCTGCTGGACAGGGATGCCAAAGAGCCACTCTTTTCAGAGGTATCCTTTGTTGCTACAGTGGCAGACCTCCCAAAGAAGACGGAAAGGGGATGGATACAGGAGGTGTATCTGAGAGGAGCATCATCTGCCGGGATATTCCTCCATACCCCCCTTCCGCCAGGTACTGTTTTGAAAGGAACAGGCAGGATAGTGCCTCTCCATAAGAGATACAACCCGGGGGCCATCACACCAAGGTATGATCTGTTACTTATCCCTGAAAGGTTTTATCTATCTGAGCAGAAGGACTTAAGGTGGCTACCCATGAGGCTCAGGTGGAACCTATTCAGATACTTCCAAAAAAACTTCAGGTCTGATGTGGCAGAACTGATGTCTGCCATAGTAATTGGTCATACCACAGGAGGTGATCTCAGGATGACATATGGGAGGGCAGGGATAGCCCATTTGTTGAGCATATCAGGGACACACTTTGGCATTCTCGGTTTAATGGTCTTTTACCTCAACAGATGGATGCTCGGTCTCCTTGATCTGAGGAGGCTCTACAGACTCTCTTCATATCTGAACCTGAAGGTTACCTCAATGCTGCTTTCATTTCCCCTTCTCATCTTTTACCTCCTGCTGTCAGGGGCAAGGATACCAGCGATAAGGTCCTTTATTATGGTGGTGGTGTTTGTATTTTCACTCCTTCTCGGAAGGCGGGGCCAGTGGCTCTATGGGGTGCTTTTTGCTGCAATGGTTATCCTTTTTATCGAGCCAGGGACACTGTGGGAGGTTTCCTTCCAGATGTCATTCCTTGCCGTGCTCTCCATAGGTTTTGCACTCCAGATGGGCGAGGTCCTTCTTAAGGGTTTTAAGAACAGGTTTATAACGATACCCCTTAGAACGGTCATCATCTGCACAGGTGCCTTTGTCGGGCTTCTTCCGGTGATCAGTTATCTCTTCCATTATATACCCCTGTTGAGCATCCCCATGAATCTCATAGTGACCCCTCTTGTCTGTATGTTTCTGCTTCCTCTGGCACTGCTGGGCAGTCTCTGCTATCTTGCCACAGGACTCTTCCCCTTTGGATCTCTGCTGAACTGGGGCTGCGGGGTCCTGAACTGGACTGTACAGCAACTGGCAGACAACCCCCTGATCTGGGTCCCTGTAAAGGGCTTCCCCGCAGCCACGTTGCTGTCCTTTTATCTCATTCCCCTGGGTGTCTTGCTCAACAGGAGGTGGGTGATCATAGGTTCTATCAGTATCTTTCTTTTGACTCTTGTTCCTTCCCTCATCCCGGAGAGACTGCCCAGGGTGACCTTTCTGGATGTGGGACAGGGAGACGCGGCGGTGGTAGAGGACAGCGATACCACCATTGTTATAGATACAGGACACTCTGGTGTGGAGGTGAGCGGTTATCTCAGACATGAAGGAATAAGAGAGGTGGATGCCTTAGTGATAAGTCATGCAGGTAGAGACCACTCTGGTGGCTTCTGGCGGTTACTGGATGATTTTAAGATAGGAGAGGTCTGGCACAACGGTCTTCTGAGATTTTATCCACCTCTGAGAGGAGTCGCTGAGAGGGGCCTTAAGGCAGGGTCTGTTCTTGAAAAGGGCGACCTTAGAGTTACCGTCCTTCATCCCTCATCGGGTTACTACAGTCTCAAAGGAGATGAGGAGAACAATCAGAGCCTTGTCTTCCTCCTTGGTGTGGGGCCTCTCACCACGCTTTTCACAGGAGATATCGAATCAGATGCAGAAGAGGCTATCCTGAGGCTGCCGGTTGACATCAGGAGCAGGGTTCTCAAGGTCGCCCATCATGGCAGTCTCACCTCAAGCAGAGAGGAGTTTATAAAGACTGTTGCCCCTGAGATAGCGGTCATCTCTGCTGGAAGAGGCAATCCCTACGGTCATCCCAATCCTCTGGTGCTTCAGAGGCTCAGGGGTACAAAACTCTACAGGACAGACAGAGACGGAGCCGTAAGGGTTAGTCTCATGGGTGACGATCTGGTTGTCCAGAGGTATAAGGATATGATTATGAGACCTGTCAGGCCCTTTGATGTTATCGAGGAAGTGAAAAATATCAGGAGGCTATTTATGGTGTGGTGAGATCATCTCCTGTTTAGAGGGCCTTTCAGGGTACTGAGGGGTAACACCCCCCTTTCTACCAGAAGATTCAATAGTATCTCGACGCTCTCATCCACATCGAGTTTGTCTGTATCCAGAATCAGGTCCGGAGACTCAGGCTCCTCATAGGGAGAGGAGACACCTGTGAACTCCTTTATTTCGCCCCTTATCGCCTTGTCATAATGGCCTTTCCTGTCCCTCTGTCTGCAGACATCTACCGGGCAGCGACAGTAGACCTCAATCAGGTCATCGCCAAGGAGTTCCCTAACCCTCTGTCTGTCCTTCCTGTAGGGTGAGACAAAGGCGGTGATCACGATCACGCCTGCCTCTATGAATAGTTTTGCCACCTCAGATATCCTTCTTATATTCTCTGATCTGTCTTCAGGACTGAAACCGAGATCTGCACATAGCCCATGGCGGATGTTGTCACCATCGAATACCATCGTCCTGCAACCGAGTTTATGGAGCCTCTTTTCAAGGGTATGCCCTATGGTTGATTTTCCAGAACTCGGTAGCCCTGTGAACCATATACAGACACTCCTGTGCCCATTCAACTCCTCTCTGTCATTTCTTGTCACATATGGTTTATGCCACACCAGGTTATTCTCAGCCATAGGGCCTCCTCTCAAGGGTTGCATTTTCTACCTGTTGCCTGTGTATCGACCTGCTCTGGACAGTTACGACTTTCTGTCCAGCGTTTAATAATACCATAAGCAGGACTCAAAAGTCATAAATGCGTGTTACCCAGATTTGCTGTTAAGAAATCGTCTTTTGCAGGGACTGCTTCAGAACAGGATTTATGCGACAGATTCCTCAGGCGGCAGTGCTGGTTCGGACACAAATTATGCGATGAATTTTATTACATTAGGTTGTAACTTCTTCAGTTATAACACAGGGGCTGTGACAATGGTCTCTGCACTAAAGGTATCGCTGAAATCCCAGAATTGTCCTTTGGTGTTCTGGCAAAACTCTATGGATTCTTTCCTTTTAAGGTCTTCAGAAATCTGAGGAGGAGAAAGTAACTCAGGACCGATGCGACAGAGGCGACCAGGAGACTGCCAACAAAGAATGGCAGAAGGAGTGATTTCAAGGCCTTCCACAGGCTCAATATGCTGAGTCCTCTGAATTCTATCTCCTTTAGATAATTGCCCCCCACTATCAGGGTGCCTACCCAGGTGGAGAAGGTATAGATCGGCACAAGTGTCCAGGGGTTTGTGACATAGACACCTGAAAGTGTTGCATAGATGTTGAGTCTCAGGACAGGGGCTATAAGGATGGCAAGAAGTGTGTGGATCCCGAGGAAGGGAGAAAGCCCTATAAAGAGACCTATAGAGAATGAAAGGGAGACCTTCTCTGGCCGTTCCCTGACTGTAATGATGACCTTCAGTTTCTCAATTATCCACAAAGTGCTGGTATCCCTCTGGCTGTATCGGTTCTATACTGCCATCTTTCCTCACGATGGTTATCTCCTCTTCCACCACCTCTCCGATCATATGAAGACCCTCAAGTGTAATCTCCACAGGAGAGGCGATCAGGTACTGGTAATCCTCACCACCGCTGAATATCGCCTTCTCCAAGGAAAGCCCGAAGTACTCTGATGCCCTCTTCATAGGTCCTGTCACAGGCAGTCTTTCCTCGTATATCCGGGCTCCGGTTATGCTCTCCCTGCAGAGTCTATAGAGATCAAGAAAGAGTCCATCACTCACGTCTATCATGGCGTTTTTGGGGACTTCTAACTCTGCAGGGTTTATGAGATCAGGGAGGAGAAACCTCCTCAGAAGAGGTTCTATGTATTCCCAGGGGAGTTCGGTTGGCAACTTCTCTCCCCTTTCAATGTCTACAGATCTGTTTATCCTCTTGAGGACCTGTAGCCCCAATGCTGCCTCACCGACAGGGCCTGTAAGGTAGAGTCTGTCACCAACCTTTGCAGTATCTCTCCTCACAATATCCGTTGCTGTACCGAGGACGGTCATGCTGAGGGTTAGGGCCTTTTTTGATGCGGAAAGATCTCCACCCACAAGGGATATCCCGTAATTCATGGTTGCATCCTCAATCCCCTGCAGGAGCATTTCAAACTCACCAAAGGACCAGTCTTCAGGTAAACTGAGACTGAGGACAGCCCAGCGGGGTATACCATTCATTGCATAAACATCGCTGAGAGAGGATGTGGTGAGTTTATAACCAATCTGGTAAGGGGTAAAGAGATGTCTTAAAAAGTGCACACCCTCTGTCATGGTGTCAGTTGTGACAATGAGATTGTCCTGTGAGACCTTTATGCAGGAGGCATCATCACCGATGCCAACAAGTACAGACTCATCGCTCAGTTTGAATCTCTTTCTTATAGCCTCGATTAACTGGAGTTCTCCGATTATCTTAAGGGGGCTATGACCTTTTGGTTGTACCACCCTTTTTTGCCTTCTTCTTGAGCGCTATCGCCAGTACTTCATCCATCTTTTCTACAAGTATGAACTCCATATCCTTCTTCACATATCTGGGTATGTCCTCGAGGTCTTTCTCATTCCGCTTGGGGATAATGACCCTCCTGATACCCATCCTCTTTGCAGCGAGTATCTTTTCCTTCAGTCCACCCACGGGTAGCACCCTCCCCTGAAGCGTCACCTCACCCGTCATGGCGACCCTTTTGTCCACAGGTCTGCCTGTCAGTGCCGAGGCTATGGCTACAGCCATTGTAATGCCAGCAGAGGGGCCATCCTTTGGTATCGCACCTGCCGGGACATGTATGTGTATGTCTGTCCTGGAAAAGGCATCTTCCTTTATGCCCAACTTCTTCGCCTTTGATCTTATGTAACTGAGAGCAGCCTGTGCAGACTCCTTCATTACATCGCCCAACTGACCTGTGAGGGTCAGATTACCTCTTCCCTTCATGGTGGTTGCCTCGACGTATATAATGTCTCCACCTGTCTCGGTCCATGCCAGCCCTGTGGCCACCCCGATCTCGTCTTCCTTCAACTCCTCTTCCGGGAGGTACTTGGGTGCACCCAGGTATTTATGGAGGTTGCGGCTTGTTATTACGAAACTCTTTTTCTTCTTCCCCTCTGCAATTTTTCTGGCAACCTTTCTGCAGAGGTTCGCGATCTCTCTCTCGAGGTTTCTTACACCTGCCTCACGGGTGTACTGGCTGATGATAAGCCTCAGGGCCGAATCGGTCACCTTCAGGGTCTTCTCATCTATCCCATGGGCCTCGAGTTGCTTTGGCAGAAGATAGTTCTTGGCTATACCGAGTTTCTCCTCCTCTGTATATCCACTCAGGTATATGATCTCCATCCTGTCTCTCAGAGGACCCGGGATGGTGTCAACCACATTGCCTGTGGTGATAAACATCACATTGCTCAGATCAAAGGGGACACCCAGGTAGTGGTCTACAAAGGCATTGTTCTGCTCCGGGTCAAGGACCTCTAAGAGGGCTGAAGAGGGATCACCCCTGAAGTCCATGCCGATCTTGTCTATTTCATCGAGCATAAAGACTGGGTTATTTGTGCCTGCCTGTTTGATCCCCTGGATAATCCTGCCTGGGAGGGCCCCAACATAGGTCCTCCTGTGCCCCCTTATCTCGGCCTCATCTCTTACACCTCCCAGTGACATTCTCACGAACTTCCTGCCCAGACTTCTTGCTATTGATCTGCCCAGAGAGGTCTTGCCCACACCTGGAGGACCGATGAAACAGAGGATTGGTCCCTTCATCTTTTTCTTCAGTTTTCTCACACTCAGGTACTCAAGTATCCTCTCTTTCACCTTCTCAAGGTCATAGTGATCTTCGTCCAGCACCTTTTTTGCCTTCTTTATATCAAGGGTGTCTTTGGTGGATTTACTCCAGGGCAGTTCTACCAGCCAGTCCAGATAGGTCCTGACAGTGGCTGCCTCTGCACTGTCCGGATGCATCTTCTCCAGTCTCTTCAGTTGCTTCTCTGCCTCCTTCCTTACAGGCTCTGGCATCTTCGCCTCTTGTATCTTCTTCTTGAACTCGTTGATCTCCTCCAGCCTCTCGTCTATCTCACCCAGTTCTCGCTGGATCGCCTTGAGTTGTTCCCTCAGGAAGTACTCCCTCTGTGTCTTGTCTATCTCACCCCTCGCCTCTGACTGTATCTTCTGCTGAACCTGCAGGAGTTCGATCTCCCTCGTAAGGATCTCGCTCACCTTTCTCAGCCTCTGCACCGCATCAGGTATCTCAAGGATCTGCTGTGCCACCTCTGTCTTTAACCCGAGATTGGATGCAACGAGATCTGCCAGCCTGCCAGGGTCCTCAAGGTTTTCTATAACCACCATTATGTCAGGAAGGATGGTCTTCCCGAGAGAGACAGCCCTGTCAAGTTGTTCCTTTACAGCCCTTATCAGGGCCTCCACTTCAATGGTCAACTCTGCTGGTTTCTTGTCTTCTATCTTCTTGATGGTTGCCTCATAGTAGTTGTCTTTCAGTTTCAGATCAACAACCTCAGCCTTTGAAATGCCCTGCACGAGTATCTTCACCCGTCCGTCAGGCAGTTTTAACATTCTCATCACTAAGGCAACAGTGCCAACCCTGTAGAGATCGTCGGGTGTGGGATCTTCAATTGCCATATCCTTCTGTGTGAGGAGGAGTATGAGTCTGTTGGTATTGATCGCCCTGTCAATCGCATTTATAGACTTCTCCCTGCCCACAAATAGCGGAATTATCATGTAGGGGAATATCACTATATCCCGTACAGGTAGCACTGGCAGGGTTGCTGGTATCTCTACCTGCTGTTCTTCTTTGATATATTCAACCATCTGGCCTACTCCCTTTCTACCTTTATTTTATATACCCTGTCCTTCACCTTTGGAACTCTTATCCTTAAAACCCCCTCTGAATATACAGCCTCTGCACCTTCAGGGTCAACCGGCAGGGGTAAGGACAGGAGTCTAAAGAACCCACCCCTTCTCCTCTCCATACAGATATATCTCCTTCCAGAGGGGGTATCTCCCTTTACTCCACAGATGAAGAACTGGGTTCTTGAAATTTTGAGAATAAGACCTTCTGGATCAACACCAGGCAGGTCACACACTAAAATTATACTGCTATCCGTCTCTATAATGTCAACAGGTGGATAGGGCCTTTCCTGAAATCTGACAGGGAAATCCTTGCTTATTAACATTAACCCTTAAGAATGTTCCGTCTTCAGCCTTTCAGAAATCTCGATAAGGTAGGACCTGAATTTTTCAGAGACAGCAGAACTCCTTAAGGCCAGTTCTACTGTGGCCTGAAGAAAACCAAACTTGTCTCCTGCATCATATCTCTTCCCCCTAAACACATATCCGTAAATGGACCTCCTCCTAAGCAAATCCTTCAGGGCATCTGTTAATTGATACTCTCCTCCCTTCCCCGGTTTCATCCTTTCAAGGACCTTAAAGATATCAGGGGTGAGGATGTACCTGCCTATAATTGCCAGGTTACTTGGTGCCTCCGCAGGCTCTGGTTTCTCCACAAGGTCGGTAATCCTGAAGACGTTCTCCCCCTCCTTTTCTCCTGCAATCACACCATAACGGTGAATCTCTTCCGTTGGGACCTCCTCAAGGGCCACCACCGGGCAGTCTATCTCATTGTAAAGGTTGATCATCTCCTGAAGGAGTCTGTCTTCAGGGGCGATAATGTCGTCACTCAGAAGGACCGCAAAGGGTTCATCCTTCACAAAAGGCCATGCCCTCAGGATTGCATGACCAAGCCCAAGGGGTCGGCCCTGTCTTATATATGCAAAGTTGAGATGGCTCAGACGGTTAATCTCCTCAAGAAGCGTGTCCTTACCCTTTTGTTTGAGGTTCTCCTCTAATTCATAAACGGTATCAAAGTGGTCTTCTATGGTTCTTTTATGCCTGCCTGTTATGATGATGAACTCATTGATCCCACAGGCGGCCGCCTCCTCTACCGCATACTGTATCATTGGCTTGTCCACAATCGGGAGCATCTCCTTCGGAGATGCCTTGGTGGCAGGAAGGAATCTTGTACCGAGACCTGCTGCAGGCAGTATCGCCTTCTTCACTCCCATAGGTTCAGAACCTCATCTGGCAGTATTCTGCCTCGTAATCGTGGAGTTCTGTTATGGTGGGACTGTCGCCACACACTGGACAGTCACTCCGTCTTGGTACCCTCACCTTTCTGAAAGAGGTTGTGAGGGCATTGTATATTAGGAGTTGATTTTTAAGGGGTTCTCCCTTCTGTAATATCAACTTGAGGACCTCCATCGCCTGCAGGGCCCCTATCACTCCTGGCAGTGCACCAAGTACTCCTGCCTCCTGACAGGAAGGCACCAGGCCCGGAGGAGGTGGTTCCTCAAAAAGACACCTGTAACAGTGACCATCCCTTGGCAGAATGGTGGTCACCTGTCCCTCAAACCTCAGGATTGCACCACTCACAAGGGGCTTTCCTGTCAACACACAGGCGTCATTTACAAGATAACGTGTGGGAAAGTTGTCACTGCCATCCACCACTATATCATAGTCCCTGATTATATCCAGGATATTGTCCTTATTGAGCCTCTCCTTTATAGGTATGACCGTCACATCTGGGTTCAGGGCCTCAAAGGTGAGTTTTGCAGAATCTGCCTTCGGCATCCCGAGCCTCTCTGTGTTGTGTGCTATCTGACGCTGTAGATTGCTCAGTTCTATGGTATCACTGTCAACTATACCGATCGTTCCCACCCCTGCTGCCGCAAGGTAGTAACCCACAGGACAGCCAAGACCTCCAGCCCCTACAATCAATACACGGGACTGAAGAATCCTCTTCTGTCCTTTTCCGCCCACCTCGGGCAGGATTATGTGACGGCTGTATCGGTGTATCTGTTCGTCTGTGAACTCCATCAGTCGTGCTCCTTTCTCACGACAATTATCCAGTCCTTGTCATTCACCTTCTCGACCTTCAGGACTGTATGTCCGTGCTCCTGCATGGACTTTGGTACATTCCTTGCCGCCTCTTCATAGTCGAGAAGTATCTCTAAGACCTCGCCCACCTCCATATCCTCAATAGCGAGTTTGGACTTTACAAAGGTGTAGGGACAGACAAGGCCCCTGATATCGATCTTTTTATCAGGTCTGAGATCTTCCATTACCGCTCCAAAAAAATTAAATTATTCCATCATGCCTGCTATCTATTATAACAGATGATTACTCCTCTGATTCCACCCTTATGAGGACCGTCTCACCTTCTACCACATCTAACTGGTTTATCTCTCTCAGGGCCTTCTGGACATCCGCTTCCCTTGCCCTGTGGGTAAGTAGCACCAGAGGCACCGCCTTACCCACCCTTCTGCCCTTCTGGATCACAGAGGCGATGCTGATCTCATGTGCCCCCAGTATCCCCGAGATCTTGGACAGGACCCCCGGTTTGTCAATCGCAGAGAACCTGAAATAGTACATGCACTCTACCTCTTCATGCGGCTTAATCCTGAGATCGGTCGTTTCGGGGATGTGTGACCTCGGAGGCATACATCTGCCTGCTATTACAGAGGCTATGTCCACTATGTCGGCCACGACTGCGCTTCCTGTAGGCAATGCCCCTGCACCTCTACCGTAGTACAGGGTCTCTCCAACTGCATCACCAACCACGTATACCGCATTAAGTACCCCATCCACTTTGGAGAGCAGATACCCCTGAGGGATCATGGTGGGATGTACCCTCAATTCAACCTCCCTGTCCACCTTCTTGGCTATGGCAAGCAGTTTTATCTTGTAACCCAGTTCCTCGGCAAAGGTGATGTCCTCTGCCTTCAGATGAGAGATGCCCTCAGTATATATGGAATTGTAGGCGAGGGGGATCCCGAAGGCGAGTGAGGCGAGGAGGGTCAATTTATGGGCCGAGTCTATCCCCTCAATATCAAAGGTGGGATCTGCCTCAGCATATCCCTTTTCCTGTGCCCTCTGGAGCGCCTCATGAAAGTCCATGGAATCCTCGGACATCTTGGTGAGTATGTAATTGGATGTCCCGTTTATTATCCCGTATACTGACAGGATGTTGTTTGCGACAAGTGCCTCTCTCAACACCTTGATAATAGGGATTCCTCCTGCCACGGATGCCTCAAACCCGATCAGAAGCCCCCTCTGCTTTGCCTTCCTGAAGATATCTTCACCTTCAGTGGCCAGAAGTGCCTTATTCGCTGTAACCACATGTTTCCCCCTTTCAAGGGCCTCCATTATGAACTCCTTGGCTGGATGTATCCCCCCTATGAGTTCCACAACAATATCGATCTCAGGATCCATCAGTATATCCTCAGCCCTGGTTGTAAGGACCTCTGAGGGTAGAGAGACGCCTCTGTCACGTGTTATATCGAGGTCAGCCACCCTCTTGATGTTTATATTCAGGCCTGTCCTCTCCTTTATCAGAGGACCGTTCTGGAGGAGTATCTTTACAGTACCTGTGCCCACCGTGCCAAAGCCGATGATCCCCACATTTATGTTCACCTGAATAGCCTCCTTATACCGCGTATCGCCTGCTTTATCCTGTGTTCATTTTCTACAAGGGCAAACCTTACGTACTCGTCTCCTCCCTCTCCAAATCCTATTCCAGGAGAGACTGCCACCTTTGCCTCTCTCAGAAGAAACTTCGCAAACTCCAGTGAGCCCATCTTCACATAAGGTTCAGGGATCCGGGCCCAGACAAACATCGTTGCCTTTGGTGGGGTGACCTTCCAGCCTATCCTGTTCAGCCCCCTGCACAGGACATTCCTCCTGTTCTCATAGGTCTTTCTGATCTCTGTAACACAGTCCTGGGGACCTCTTAAGGCCACAATGCTTGCTATCTGGATTGGCTGAAACATTCCGTAATCCAGGTAACTCTTGATCTTTGTGAGGGCCCCTACCATTTCCCTGTTCCCCACACAGAAACCGACCCTCCAGCCTGCCATGGAATAACTCTTTGTCATGGAGAAGAACTCCACAGCCACATCCTTCGCCCCTGGGACCTGGAGGATGCTGGGGGCTACATAGTTATCAAAACAGAGGTCGGCATAGGCGAAGTCATGAATCACCATAAGACGGTTTTCCTTTGCAAACTCTACAGTCCGACGGAAGAACTCCAGGTCTTCCACAACCTCTGTGGTGGGGTTATGGGGGTAGTTTATGATTAACAGTTTTGGTCTTGGCCAGGTGTTTTTGTAGGCCCTTTCGAGTTCCTCCAGAAAGTCTATATCTGGACCGATCGGGACCTGTCTCACCTCACCACCTGCGATTATAACACTATACGGATGGATGGGATAAGCAGGTGTGGGTGTGAGGGCAACATCTCCAGGCTCAATGACAGCAAGGACCAGGTGGCTGAGGCCTTCCTTTGAACCAATGGTTACCACCGCCTCTGTTTCAGGGTCGAGTTCCACATCGAACCTCCTCTTATACCACTCACAGATGGCCATCCTCAACTGGGTTATCCCTCTTGAGGCTGAGTAACGGTGATTTTTCGGGTTTTTGGCAGCCTCACAGAGTTTTGCCACTATATGCTCAGGGGTAGGGAGATCAGGGTTGCCCATCCCCAGGTCAACGATGTCCTCCCCCCTTCTCCTTGCCTCATACTTCAACTGGTTTACGATGGCGAAGACATAGGGCGGTAACCTCTTTATTCTCCGGAAGTTGAACATATCACTGTATTCAGGCATAGTATATTACGATAAAAAAACAAACAAGAATTTGGCAAGTAATCGTGTTAGTCCAGAATAGCCGTTAGAAATACAATTTAAAAGACGGCGGGAGCCCCTACCGCTTACTGAGTTTTTGACCAAAAGTCAAACAGCAATTCGGGACAAATTTCACCGATTGACTTTCAATCAGAATGTGTATAATACTACAAAGAAGAGAGGCCTGTAATGCCCTATTTTGTTGTACATGAGCATCACTCAAGAAAACTCCATTATGACTTCAGGCTTGAGATGGATGGAGTCCTCAAGTCCTGGGCAGTACCAAAGGGGCCATCCATGTCACCAAAGGACAAAAGGCTTGCTGTTGAAGTCTCTGACCACCCCATTGAGTATGGCACCTTCGAGGGCATCATCCCGGAGGGACATTACGGAGCCGGTCCTGTGGTGATCTGGGATTCGGGAGAGTATGAATTGAGGGATGGAAGCATCGAGGAAGGGAAACTGGAGTTCTTCCTTAAAGGCAAAAGACTCAGAGGTCTCTTTGTACTGCTGAAGATGAAGAATCGACAGGGGCAATGGCTCCTGATAAAGAAGAAAGACCAGTATGCAGTTGAAGACTACAAACTCCAGGTGGCATTAACACCTGAGGTCCTCAAGGGCCTTAAGGAGAGGGTTCCTCCCTGCGAGACTGAATAGCCTCTGCTATTCTGGCAAACTCCTCAATTGTGAGTGTCTCAGGTCTTCTGGTAGGGGTTATCCCGATATCATTAAGGAGGTCCTTAGGGTTAGAGATGAGGCCCTTGAGGGAATTGGCAATGTACTTTCTTCTCTGTCTGAAGGCGGTCTTCACCACCTTCTTGAATAGTCTCATATCAGAGACAGGGACCCGTGGCGACGCCCTCTTTGTGAGTTTAAGTACTGCTGAGTCGACTTTTGGAGGTGGCACAAAAAGGCCCTTTGGTATGTAAAAGGCGATCTCAGCATCTGCCACCATCTGCACCATCACGGAAAGGACCCCGTATCTCTTGCTCCCTGCTGGTGCAATGATCCTCTCTGCCACCTCTTTCTGTACTGTGAGTACAGCCAAGAGGAGACTGCCGCCCTCCTCCAGCAGACGAAAGATTATGGGAGTTGTAATGTAATAGGGGATATTTGAAACTATTTTATAAGGGGGGAGAGAGTTCAGGTCAAACCTCATTATATCCTCGCGGAGGATCTCAACATTTTCTGCAAATCTAAACCTCTCTCTCAGGACCCTGTAAAGGGTCCTGTCGAGTTCTATGGCGATTACCCTGCAACCTCTTTCCGCAATAAAGGCAGTAAGAGAACCCTTCCCCGCACCAAACTCAACCACAAGGTCCTCTGGTCTTACATCAGCCACATCCACGATCCTTTTGAGGATACCCGGATGATTCAGAAAATGCTGACCGAGAGGTCTTGCCACACTCAGACACCTGCCCTGATGATCTTCATTATATTGGTCATACCCATACCTGGAGGGTCACCACCCACTATCACTAAGGTCTCGGTCCTCCTAATAAGCCCCCTCTGCCTCATCAACTCCACCACCTCACTCACCATCTCATCCCAGTGGGCCTTTCTCTCCATCATAAATGGGCTAACCCCCCAGAAGAGTCTCATAACCCTGAGCACCCTCTCCTCTGGTGTGAAGGCAATAACAGGTACAGAGGGCCTCAACTTGGATATCAACATGGCGGTATAACCTGACTCTGTAAGGGCCACAATATAACTGGCCCTTATATCTTCAGCAGCCCTTACCGCTGCATCTGCAACGGCAAAACTCATATCATCCCTCTTCTGGAGCATATTGTGTCTGAAGAGGTTCTCCCTGACAGCGGGCCTCTTCTCTGTGGCAGAGATTATCCTCTGCATCATCTTTACTGCCTGTACAGGGTACCTGCCCGCCGATGTCTCTGCAGAGAGCATCAGGACATCCGAACCATCCAATACAGCATTTGCCACATCTGTCACCTCGGCCCTGGTAGGCCTTGTATGTTCCTTCATAGACTCCAGCATCTGAGTGGCGGTGATAACCAGTCTCCCCCTGCTATTGGCCTTTATTATCAATTCCTTCTGAATGAGCGGGACCTCTTCAGGGGGCATCTCCACTCCTAAGTCTCCCCTGGCAACCATTATCCCTTCTGAGAGATCAAGGATCCGGTCTATATCCGAGACTGCTTCAGGCCTCTCAATCTTGGCTATCACAGGTAATTGGTGTCCCCTGCCGGCCATCCACTCCTTTAGGGCCTTCACCTCTCTGTGAGACCTCACAAAAGACAGTGCCACATAATCCACGCCGAGGGAGAGACCAAACTCAAGGTCCTCTCTGTCCTTGTCAGTAAAAGGGCTTAAAGAGACCCTGGAATCAGGCAGGTTCACACCTTTCCGACTGCTTATTATCCCTCCCTCTTTTACCACTGCCCTCAGGCCACCAGCCCCCTTGTCCCTCACAACGAGTGTTATCAAACCGTCGTCAATCAGTATCCTGTCACCCCTCTTGAGGTCCTTCAACAGATGGGGATAATCAATCACAATGCATTGATGGCTTGTCCTCTCGGTACCTGGTGCAACCCTGACCACCTCACCCCTGTTGAGTCTGAAGGGGCTCTCCACATCGGTAATCCTGATCTTGATACCCTGCAGGTCCTGCAGTATGCAAAGGGGAGAGTTTGTCTCCGTAGAGAGGTCCCTCAGGCGGTTATATACAGAGGCATGCCACTGACGGGAGCCATGGGAGAAGTTCAACCTCGCCCCGTCCATACCTCCGCGAAGCATCGCACGGATGGTCTTGGGATGTTCACTTGCCGGCCCTATTGTACAGAGTATCTTTGTCCTGTGTCGAGTCATGACCTGTAGAACTCCATTCTGTCTCCCCTCAATACCACTGCCTGATGGTAGAGGCATCCCTCCCTCTGTTTGTAGTCTGAACGGTAATGGGCACCAATTGAACACTCCCTTCTCATGGCGGACTCTGTTATCAACATGGCGGTGGTAAGGATATTCTTCAATTCAAGTTCCTCTCTCCGGAGGTATTGCTTCTCTGTTATATAGGCATGCTCTCTCAAGAAATCCCTGGCAATCTGTAGTGACTCCCTGCACCTGATTATCCCCACCCTCTCCCACATCACCCTCCTCACTTCATCCCTCAGGCTCTCTTGTCCTGAGATCTCACCAATACCTTCCAGTAGATGGCGAGGTATTTCTCTTATGTGTGAGAGAGCCCTGCCTGCCTCTTCAAGGGCTGCAACCCCTGCCCTTGCACCAAACACAAGCCCTTCCAGCAGACTGTTGCTGGCGAGCCGGTTCGCACCGTGTACCCCTGTACATGCCGTCTCGCCTGCTGCATAAAGACCCCTGATCGTTGTACGACCATCTATATCCGTCTTCACGCCACCCATGATATAATGGGCCGCAGGTGATACAGGGATCTTCTGGGAGGTTATGTCAACACCACATTGCAGACAGGTCCTGTATATCCTCGGGAATCTCCTCTTTAGAAACTGGGCGTCCAGGTGTGTCATGTCAAGGTAGACATGACTGCTCTTCGTCCTGACCATCTCAGAGATTATCGCCCTGGAGACCACATCCCTCGGAGCCAGGTCCCCATCTGGATGGTACCTCTTCATGAAGGCCTCACCATGTATGTTCCTTAGAACCCCACCTTCCCCCCTCATCGCCTCTGAGAGCAGAAACTGTGGGGCACCCTCCATATACAGTGCTGTCGGGTGAAACTGGACGAACTCCATATCCTCAACCACCGCACCAGCCCTGAATGCCATTCCCACCCCATCAGAGGTTGCCACAGAGGGATTGGTGGTCCTTGCATAGACCTGACCGGCACCTCCTGTGGCCAGCACCGTGGCCTTTGCCCTTATAAGACATATACCTGTTGGCCTAAGCACTATCGCACCACCGCAAACCCCATCCTGCACATAGAGGTCAACGGCCATACTGTAGGGCATTCTCTTCACACCTCTGAGGGTCTTTATCTTTTCTATCAGTACCCTCACTATCTCCTGTCCAGTGGAGTCACCATGGGCATGCAGGACCCTTCTCCTGGAGTGGGCCCCCTCTATGGCGAAATCGAGTTTTGAACCTACCCTGTCAAACTCGGCACCCCATTGAATCAATTCCATTATCCTTTCAGGCCCCTCTCCCACAAGGACCCTCACAGCCTCTTCACGGCACAACCCGTCCCCTGCCCTTATGGTATCCTCAAAGTGGATACCCACCTCGTCCTCGTCACTCAACGCAACTGCCACACCACCCTGAGCATACTCTGAACTGGACTCTGTAACTACATCCTTCGTGACCACAAGCACTTCACCCCCTTTACTCAGTTCAACAGCAGCCCTCAGCCCTGCTACACCACTACCAATCACAAGAAAATCGGTGCTTAGGGTCTCCCAAGAACTCAGCATAGTGTTATTTTACAACTTCTGGCCAACTTTTATGCCCCGAAACTCACACTTCGGAAGTGTAAGTTTTTAGATTAAGAAAAATACAACCATAGGTTTATATCGTACAACTCATCGAGATAATCTGTTATAATTTAATAAGATGACACAGGGCGAAAGGGATATATTGGTCTATGAAAAGTCTTTAAAGTTGAGAAACTTCCTTGAGGACTTTTTTCAACAGAGAAACTATACTCCACAGTATGTAACCACTCTGAAGAGTCTTGTGAGGAACTTACAGAGTGATTCCTATGAACTCCTCCTTGTAGAGGCCACTCTACTGAATGAAAAGTTCAGAGAGATTGAGATCGATATACCAAAGATTGCCCTCATCATGGAGAACATCCCGAGGGCACTAAATGCAGTAATAAACTATAATATAGACTACTACCTGATAGCCCCCTTCCATGAAGAGGACCTGGATCTAAAGATAAGGATAGCCCGTGAGAGGAAGAGCTGGTTCAGGTGTCTGTATGAGGCGAGGAAAGACCTGGAGGCCGTTGTTGAACTTACATACCTGATCACCTCCACACTTAACCCAAGGAAGATACTCTACTACATAGTGAAAAAGATCTCAGAGATGATAGACGTAACCCGTTGTTCAATCCTGAGTATAGGATTAGGTGATCGGAGATATGCCTATGTAGTCTCCTCTTTTGAGGACCCCAGTATAACCAATATCAGGATAGATATCAGGAAATATCCTGAGATAAGGGAGGCCCTCAAGAACAAGCGCCCCGTGGTGATTCAGGATGCGATGCAGGAGCCTCTTATGCGTTCTGTACAGAGATTTATAGCACCAATAGGCATAAAGGCGATAGCGGTTATACCAATCATCTACAGAGATGAGGTGATAGGCACCCTCTTTCTGAGGACATCAAGGACACACAAGGGGTTTGATGAGAGGGAACTGAGGCTCTGCAATATAGTGGCCAACATTGCAGCGAATGTGCTCTATAATGCCTTCCTCTTTGAGAAGATAGAGAATGAGAAGACACGACTCCAGAAACTTGCCATAACTGACTACCTGACAGGCATCTACAACATCAGATACTTTTATCACAGGCTGGAGGAGGAGTTCAGCAGGGCTCAGAGATACGGCTATCCCCTCAGTTGCATCATGATGGATATAGATCTCTTCAAGAACATAAATGACCGGTATGGCCACAGGGTGGGAGATCAGGTCTTGAGAGAATTTGCCCAGCTCGTCAGACGCCACACACGCAGAAGTGATGTCTTTGCAAGATATGGAGGTGAGGAGTTCATCCTCCTTCTGCCCCAGACATCCCTCGACGGGGCACTGAAGGAGGCAGAACGTCTGGCTCAGTATGTGAAGAGACACTCCTTCAAGATACTCAGAAAGGAAAGGATCACTGTGAGCATGGGAGTAGCCTGCTGGCCTGTACACCCTGTGAAAGACTCTGATGGATTGATAACCCTTGCAGATAATGCCCTGTTCAGGGCCAAACAGATGGGCAGAGACAAGATTGTAGTGTCAGAGAGGCCGGCCAAGTAAATCCCTATGGATATAATTGTCTGTCATCTGAATGCCGACTTTGACTGCCTCTCTTCAATGCTCGGTGCAAAGAAGATTTATCCAGATGCGGTCTGCGTGATGCCAGGCTCTGAGGAGAGAAAGGTGAGGGAGTTTCTCCACAAGTTCCAGCCCTTCCAGATACTGAGGGCCTCGGATATTGACATAGGAAGTATAAAGAGGGTGATAGTGGTTGACACCTCCAGGGCCTCAAGACTCGGCCCCTTTGAGGATGTGGTGAAGATGCCCGGTGTAAGTGTCCACCTCTATGACCACCACCCCTCGGCCGAGGACAGGATAAGGGCAGCAGTGGAGGTTGTAGAGGAGGTAGGAGCGACAGCCACCCTCTTTGTGGAGGAGATAGTAAAGAAACAGATCCCCATCAGCCCCCTTGAGGCGACTGTACTCTGTCTCGGGATATACGAGGAGACCGGCTCATTCCGTTTCCCCACCACCACCTTCAGGGACCTGCAGGCAGCGGCCTATCTGTTGAGAAAGGGAGCAAATCTGAACATAGTCTCAGAGTATATAAAGATAGAACTCGGGAGGGAGGAGATCAGACTCCTGAACGAACTCCTCTCATCTTTCCAGGATATCTACCAGTACGGGATAAGGGTCAGGGTGGTGAAGGCATCAAGGACAGAGTATGTGGTGGATGCAGCAGGATTGGCCCACAGGATAATGGATATGGAGGAGATTGATGCCCTGGTTATGATCCTTGAAATGGAGGGGAAGGTGGTGATCATCTGCAGGAGCAGGGTGCCGGAGTTTGATGTAACAGAGTTGCTGAAATACTTTGACGGTGGTGGACACCCCTCTGCAGGCTCGGCAACAGTAAGCGGTGTGCCACTGGAGTTGGTGGAGGAGAGGATACTACAATTGATTCCAGGGCTGATCAGGCCTCAGAAGGTGGTAAGGGATATAATGACCTCACCGGTTATCACGATATCACACAATACAGAGATAAAGAAGGCAGAGGTCCTGATGACCCGTTACGGTGTGAATGTCCTGCCTGTACTCAAATCAGGCAGGTATTTCGGGATTATCACCAGAGAGGTGGTTGAGAAGGCGATCCTGCATGGTTTCGGAATGAGTAAGGTCCAGGAATTTACCACCACTGATGCTGAGACCACCGCACCAGACACCCCCCTGCAGGAGGTGGAAAGGACGATGGTTGAAAAGAATCAGAGGTTCATGCCTGTTATACAGGATGGGAGGGTTGTAGGGTGTATAACCAGGACAGATCTGTTACGAGCCCTTTATGATGAACTTCTCAGGAGGAAGAGGCTGGACGAGGCAGAGGTTCATGAGAGACCCTCTATTGGCAGAAATGTGGCCCATCTGCTGAGAGAGAGGATGCCACCTTTTGTCTTTAAGATACTTGAGAAAGTGGGCAGGCACGCGGATGAGATGACTTACAGGGCCTATCTGGTTGGAGGCTCTGTAAGGGACCTCCTGATGGGGCAGAAGAACCTTGACATAGACATAGTCATTGAGGGGGATGCCATCGCCTTTGCCACATCCTTCAGCAGGACACTCAAAGGTGTGAAACTGGTCACACACAGGAGATTCAACACAGCTAAGATAATATTTAATAAGGCAGAACATCCCGATGCACCTCTGGAGGACTTCACTATCGACATCGCCACCGCAAGGACTGAATACTATGACAGGCCTGCAGCACTGCCAAGAGTGGAGACCTCCTCTATAAAGAAGGACCTTTACAGGAGAGACTTTACCATAAACACACTTGCCATCAAATTAAACCCGGATGAGTTCGGTCTCCTTCTGGACTTTTTCGGAGCACAGAGGGATATCAAAGAGAGGGTTATAAGAGTCCTGCATAACCTCAGTTTTGTTGAGGACCCAACGAGGGCCTTCAGGGCCGTGAGGTTTGCCGAGAGGTTTGGCTTCAAGATCAGCAGACATACAGAGAGACTTATACGATCTGCTGTGAGGCTGAACCTGTTTAAGAAACTCACCGGCAGCAGACTCTACGATGAACTCGCCCTTATATTTAAGGAGACAGACCCCCTGCAGAGCATCCAGAGGCTCTCGCAGTACGGCCTCCTGGAGACCCTGCACCCCTCACTGAAGCCACAGAAACCATTGAAGGAGACAGTCCAGTCAATAAGGGATGTACTCACATGGTTTGACCTCCTCTTTCTGGATGAGCCTGTTCAGAAAGAGACACTCTATTTGATGGGGCTCCTGTCAATAATCCCACCTTCTGACAGGAGAGATATCATAGACAGACTCGGCGTACCCCCCAGACAGCAACGTCTGATAGGCCAGTCTCTGGGACAGTACGAGGTTCTGTCTTCAAGACTGATGACCACCGATGACCCTGTGGAGATTTACAGACTCCTCCATCCCCTGCCACTTGAAACTGTACTCTTTGTAATGGCAACATCTAAGAATAAGAGGGTGGAGAGGGCCATCTCCAGATACCTGCTGGAGTTGAGAACTCTGAGGCCTGCCCTCAGAGGTAAGGACCTCCTGGAGATGGGTTTCACCCCTGGTCCAATCTTTTCAAAGATACTGGAGGACCTTCTCCACGAGAGACTCAGGGGGAATCTCAAGACAGAGGCAGATGAGAGGAGATTTGTAATCCAGAGATATGGAGAGCATCTTCGGAGAGTACCTCAAAAGATTTCTACCTGAGAAACGGATAAACAGGGATAACCTGGACTTTTATGAGTTTGAGGGGAGGATATTTTACCGCCTGAAGAAGGACGCAGGGGAATTCTTGAGAGGTACCGTCTTCTGGGATGGTGGCTTCCTGAAGGGATTTCAGAGGATCAAGAGGGTCCTTGTCCTTGAAAAGGGGATTGAGAGAAATATCACTGGACCATTTTATGCAGAGGAGAAGATGGATGGCTACAACGTTAGACTGCGGAGAGTGGGCGACACTGTCTATGCCTTCACAAGGGGAGGCTTCATATGTCCCTTCACAATGGACAGGGTGAATGAATTCATTCCTGCTGAATTCTTTGAGAGGTATCCTGACTACACCCTCTGCGTGGAGGTAGTGGGACCTGAGAACCCCTATAACTCAGAAGGCATCCCCTATATGGATGAAGACATCGACTTTTTCGCCTTCGATATTAAAGACAGGGCAGGAAGGAGTCTGCCGGTCCAGAAGAGGTATGAGATACTGGATGCCCTCCGGGTGAAGAGTGTCAGGAGATGGGGGCCTTTCACAATAAGAGACACTGATGCTATCAGAAGGATTATAGAAGAACTGGACAGAGAGGGCAGGGAGGGTCTGGTCTTAAAATCCCTTGACGGCAGACAGGAGATAAAATACGTCACCCTCAGTTCCTGTGTGAGGGATATAAGGGCAACGGCCCATCTCATGTCTGAACTACCAGGTGGATTCTACATCCAGAGACTTTTAAGAATAGGTGCGATACTTCTGGAGACATCGAGGGCCCCTTCTGAGGACCTTAAGGCATCAATTGGTGATTCCTTTATGGAGGGTCTCCTCGAGGCGATGAAGGTGGTTTTAGACGACAACCCCATAACCGAGACCTTCAGGGTCAGAGTGAACAGACCTGAGACTGCGGACCTCCTGATAGAACATCTGAGGAAGACAGGAACACGTCCAAGACTCCTGAGCCTTGAAAAGAAGGGTTCAAAGTATCTCCTCACGTTCACAAAGACATATCAGAAGGGAACAAAGGACCTGAGGCGAAAACTGAAGGGCTACGGGTTCTACGACTGAGATTCAAAGGGTTGAGAATCGGGACGGAGTTGCTTTGCCTTTTTTATAGAACTGAGCAGATACTCCCTGAACTTTTCTGGGAATAGCCATTTTATCCCCAGTTTCTCAGCCCATTTTATTACACCGTGGTCTGCTGTAACCAGGAGGGCATCCAGTTCCTTTGCAAGCAGAATCAGGTCCACATCTTCCTTTGAGTCAATAATACCCTCTCTAAGGGCCTCCCTGTATTTCCTCCTCAGTTCCTGTATAACTTCACCTTCCCTCTTTTTGCCCACTGTCCTCACTGCCGACTCTGCCACCCTCAGGCCTTTATTTATCCTGTTACGGATGTCCTCAATAAGTTCATACAGCAGGAAGGCAGGACAGGACATCTCATACTTGCTCGGGGGTTTCTGATGTAGTATCAGGAGGAGGTCTCCAGAGATCTTCTCTTTGTCAACAAAGTGAAGGAGTTCCTTAAAGATAGAAGGGGGCATATAGAACTCAAGGATGGGGATCTGAGCGGCCAGGAATAGAAAACCCTCGAGTGCCTCTGTGGGTGTCTCCCCGAAGTACTTTCTCACCTCAGGGTTCACAAACAGACTCGTATCAAGCACCACTCTGCCGACCCTGTAGGGTCTTGTAGATACCTCAGATCCTGACTTTTCTTTCACATCTTCCATGAAGATTAAAAAAGAAGGTATCCCATTTTCCACAGAAAGGGCATCTACCTGTCCATTCCGTTTGAATCCAGCCGCACTCTGAACAGCAGTAAGGTACCCTCAGGGTATTTTTTATATCCAGGATGGAATTTAACATCTCTGCCGCCTTCTGGTAATCACCCCTCTGTAGATATATAGCCACCCTCAATCTGGCAATATCAGGGATACCCTGCGGGTCATCTATCTGGTCCAGGGTTTCAAGGGCATCGTCAAGCATCTGGAGTCTGTAGTAGAGTTTTGCAAGGAAGAACCTGAGGGCGGTATCTGCAGGTTTCTCTCTTAACGCCTCCTCATAGATCTGGATAATCTTTGAAGGCTCCCCCTGGCTGAGTAGCAGGTCCTCCAGCCGGGCAAGAAACACAAGGGAACCGGTCTCCCTGAATGCCCTCTCCAGGTAATGTATCGCATCTCTGTCTCTGTCCTCGATCAGCATCGCCTCTGCATGGCCGATATGTGCCGGAACAAAGCGGTGGTCCTGTTTGAGGGCCTCTTTAAAGAGTTTCTTCGCCTTCTCCGGGTCTTCTTCCTCTACCGCCTTCATACCGGCCTCATAGAGGTAGCCCTGCAGATAATGCCTCTCTTCAGGCTCATCTTTCAAGGAGAGGATCGACCTCTGTAGTTCTATTAACTCGTCCCATTTCTTCATACTCTCAAGAATCTGTCTCTTCAAATAAAGGGCAGAGAGGTCCCTCTTATCTGCCTTTATAACCTCGTCTATAAGGGAGAGGGCCTCTTCCGGCTTTTTCTGTCTGAACTTGACAGAGGCAAGTCCATAGAGGGCATCTCTGTCATTTCTGGAGACCTGGAGTACCTTTCTGTAGTTCTCTTCAGCCTCATCCAGCCTCCCCTCTTTCAGAGACAGGTCCGCAAGGACTTTGAGTCCTGGAAGATAATCGGGTTCTATCTGCAGGAGCGATGAGAGGGTCTCCTTTGCACTTCCGTCCTTTCCTGCATGGACCTCATTCAATGCCTTTAAATAAAGGCCCTGTAGTTTTTCTGCCCTCTTCTGTGCCTTCTGTGTCTGCATCTTCTTGAAGAGCCTTCTGGTATCTCTTACCATATATATCACAAAGAGGAAACCCGCTCCAATGAGTGAAGAAAGGAACACCAGCAACCAGAGGGGCAGTTCCTCAGTCCTGTCCTTAAAGAGTACCACCGTCACCGTAGTATTGTTGAAGTATCCAAAGATGGCCATCACCAGGATATACAATATCAACATGAGGAAGACAAATCTCGCCATCAGTGGTGATACCTCCTTCCACTCAGTATTGTAACCGCCCTGTAGAGTTGCTCAAGGAGCAGGAGTCTCACAAGGTCATGCGGGAAGGTCATGGGTGACAGAGACAGTATGAGGGAGGCCTTCTGCCTTACGGTTTCGTCCACCCCATAGGGACCTCCCAGAACAAAATCCATATCCCTTCTGTCTGAGATGAATCCTGCAAATTCCATTGTGTTCATCATCCTCCCCTTCTCATCCAGGAGAATATACTCTTCGCTCATCTCACAGATCCTCTTTCCCTCTCTCCTCAATGCCTCCTTGACCCCCTTCCCCCTCTCCTCTTTTATCGTCTTTATCTCCACCTCTGCAAGAGGTGAAAGGAGTTTGAGGTATTTCTCTATACCCTCCTGCACAAAGGGCTCCTTAGTCTTTCCCACCCATATTATCCTGAACCTCTTCCTCAACACCTACCCTTGGTGCATCTATCCATAGCCTTTCAAGGTCATAGTATCTCCTCTTTTCTTCATCAAAGACATGAACGATCACATCTCCATAATCCATTAACACCCATTGCCCCAGAGTATAACCCTCTATCCTGTGGGGGGTAATTCCTCTTCTGTCCATCTGCATTTCGATATTGTCTGTTATTGCCCTCACCTGGGGAAGGGTCTCACCGGAACAGATGACAAAATAGTCTGCAATTATAGTAAGGTTCTTTATCTCAAGGATCTGTATGTCCAGGGCCTTCTTCTCAGAGGCCGCCCTTGCTATCAGTTTAGCCTTTTGAAGACTTTCTACGATCGACCACCCCTTTCGTTATTCAGATATACCTCCTGTCTAATTATAAAAGATTCAACAGATTCAGGCAACAGGTATTTAATACTCCTGCCCTCCCTCAATCTCTTTCGGATGTCAGAGGCGGATATCTGCAGGACCCTGCAGTTCACCCAGTAGAGTCTCCTTTCACCGTGGAGGGGATAGACCTCGTAGTCCCTGGTAACCTCAATCGGTTCTGAACTGCTCAGAAAAGGCGAGTCAAACAGGGCCTCCTTACCAGCCTGAGCCCTCCTGACCACAGCGAAGTCACACAGGCTGATCAACTCCTCAGGTCTGTGCCATTGTGGTAACTCTAAAAAGGCATCCAGTCCAAGGATAAAGACAGGTTCCACCTCAGGCTCCATCTGTCTCAGTAACCTCATCGTATCCACAGTATAGGACTTACCGGTCCTCTGGTACTCCAGGTCTGATACCTCAAAAAAGGGGTTCCCCTCTACCGCCAGCCTGACCATCTGAAGCCGCAGTTCTGGAGGGGCGATATCTCTGTCTTTCAGTGGAGGTACAGGTGCAGGAATAAACACCACCTTCTCTAATTTCAGGGCCTCCCGAACCTCCTCAGCCATCCTGAGATGGCCGTAGTGGATGGGGTTGAATGTGCCACCGAGATAGCCCTTCCTACCGATACTCATTGTATATGCTATCAAAATCCCTGTGTATCTTCTTGAAGAGAGAGAGTATCTGGGGATCAAAATGATAGGGCATTGTCCTGCCATCGCCCTCGGTGATTACCCTGAAGACATCTTGGTGGCTGAGGGGCCCCTTATAGGGCCTCTTTGACCTGAGGGCATCATACTGGTCTGCCATGATCACGATCCTGCCCTCAATCGGTATCTCCTCGGCCTTTAATCCCTTAGGATAACCGCTCCCATCCCATTTCTCATGGTGGGTGAGGGCGATCCTTGCTGCCATCTGGAGCACAGGAAACTTAGAATCCTTCAGTATATCGTATCCTATCAGGGTATGGGTCTTGGCGATCTCAAATTCCTCCCTTGTGAGGGGTCCTGGCTTCAGCAATATCTGGTCAGGAATGCCTATCTTTCCCACATCGTGCATCTGGGAGGCAAGACCTATATCCTCTATAAATTCCTTGGACATGCCAAGGGCCTCTGCTATCCTCTGACAATAGGCGCTTATCCTCTTAATATGTTCTGCAGTGTCTTCATCTCTGTACTCTGCGGCACTTACCAGCCTGGTGGTTATCTCATTGCTCGCCTCCCTCAGTAATGTCAGCGCCTTTTCCAGTTCTCTTGTTCTCTCCATCACTGTCCTCTCGAGGTGCTCCTCGTAGGCGAGTTGCAGTTGTATCAGATCGTAGTAGGTGATCGCCCTTCTGACAGCATGCAGTATCTGGTCAGACTTGAAGGGCTTTATGATGAAGTCTGACGCCCCTTCTCTCAGGGCATCAATTGCCCTCTGGAGGTCAGGATAGGCGGTGATCACTATCACTGGTAACTGGGGATTGATCTCCTGGTGCACCTTCTTCAGGAGGGTGAGTCCATCCATCTCTGGCATCACGATGTCAGTTATAATGAGGCAGACTTCTCTGTTTTTTATAAATTCCAGGGCATCCTCTGCCCTCCCGAACTCATATACCTCATACCCCTCATCCCTCAGGAGATCACCAAGTACATCTCTCACCACCTCCTCATCGTCTACAATTACCACAGAATATTCCCCTCTCCGCATGGCTTAATTATACCACATAGGAATAAAAGATTCATTCTCTGGCCAGGGGTTATAATAATAGTATGGACAGGTTTATTCTTAGATCAGAGTTTACACCAAAGGGGGACCAGCCGAAGGCGATCAGGGAATTGACAGAGGGTGTACTTAAGGGCCTGAAGCACCAGGTGCTCCTTGGCGTGACAGGCTCTGGCAAGACCTTCACCATTGCCAATATAATAGCAAATGTACAGAGGCCCACCCTTGTGATAGCCCACAACAAAACACTTGCTGCACAACTGTATGGCGAGTTCAAGGCCCTCTTTCCTGACAATGCAGTTGAGTTCTTCGTCAGTTACTATGATTACTACCAGCCTGAGGCATACATCCCCGAGACAGATACCTATATAGAAAAGGATGCCCTTATTAATGATGATATAGACAGGATGAGACACTCTGCAACAAGGGCTGTGCTTGAAAGGAGAGATACCATAGTGGTCGCCTCTGTCTCATGTATCTATGGAATAGGCTCCCCTGATGACTACATGGCGATGCACCTCATAGTAGAGGAGGGTATGAGGACAGACAGGGATGCCATCCTGAGGAAACTCGCTGAGATGCTCTATGAAAGAACAGAGGGGGAGTTCAGAAGGGGAAAGATGAGGGTGCGGGGTGATGTGATAGAGGTATACCCCTCTTTCTCTCTCGACAGGGGGATCAGGATAGAGTTCTTCGGTAACGAGATAGACAGGATAGATGAATTTGATCCACTCACGGGAGAGAGACTGAGGAGGCTCCAAAAGATAGCCATATATCCAAACAGTCACTGGATTACACCAAGAGACCGCCTTGAGAGGGCACTCAGGGCAATAGAAGAGGAACTCGAGGAGAGGGTCCAGTACTTCATGAAGCAGGGCCGTTATCTGGAGGCACAGCGGATTGAACAGAGGACGCGGTTTGACATGGAGATGTTGAGGGAGTTCGGATACTGTCATGGTATAGAGAACTATTCAAGACACCTCAGCGGAAGGGCACCTGGTGAGCCACCCTTCACTCTCCTGGACTACTTCCCTGATGACTATCTCTTGGTGATAGACGAATCCCATGTAACCATCCCTCAGTTGAGGGGGATGTACGAGGGTGATAGATCAAGAAAGGAGACACTGGTTGAGTATGGTTTCAGGCTCCCCTCTGCCCTGGATAATCGACCCCTGAAGTTTGAAGAGTTTGAACACAGGGTAAATCAGGTAATCTATGTCTCAGCCACCCCCGGCCCCTACGAACTGGAGAAGTCAGGTGGAAGGGTGGTTGAACAGATAATCCGGCCCACTGGTCTTGTTGACCCCAGGATCACTGTGAAACCTGCAAAGGGACAGGTGGATGACCTCCTGGGAGAGATAAGGAAGCGGGTAGAACGCGGTGAAAGGGTACTTGTAACGGCCCTCACCAAGAAGATGGCAGAGGATCTCACGGACTATTATTCTGAACTCGGGATCAGGGCAAGGTATCTCCATTCCGATATAGATACCCTTGAAAGGGTGGAGATCATCAGGGACCTCCGTCTCGGCAAGTTTGATGTCCTGATAGGCGTGAATCTTCTGAGGGAAGGGCTTGACCTGCCAGAGGTCTCCCTGGTGGCTGTGCTTGACGCAGACAAGGAAGGGTTCCTCCGTTCAGAGAGGTCACTCATCCAGATTGCAGGCAGGGCAGCCAGAAATGTAAACGGTGAGGTGATCCTTTATGCTGACACCATTACAGGCTCTATGAAGAGGGCTATAGAGGAGACAGAAAGAAGGAGAAAGATACAGATGGAGTACAACAGGAAGATGGGTATTACACCTGAAACAGTAAAGAGCAGGATAAAGGACATACTCTCTTCCATATACGAGGCAGACTACTGGACTGTACCTGTTGTGGAAGAGCCTGTTGAACCCTACAGAGTGGATGAAGAGGCGATCAGGGAGTTAGAGGAAGAAATGAAGAGGGCTGCACAGAATCTCGAATTTGAAAGGGCTGCAGAGATCAGGGACAAGATAAAGAAATTGAAGGAACAGTTAATCACTGTTGGTTAATATCGCATTCCTCTCCCTGATCTGCTCCAGCAGTACCTCCCTCATCAGGGTACAGGCGTCTATCACCTTGGGGTTGGATATCCTGTAGTATATATTTACCCCTTCTCTTCTTGCCTTTAATATACCCTTGTTTCTTAATACCCCCAGGTGTTGGGAGACATTCGCCTTTGGTATACCAAGGATGTTGACCAATTCAGTAACACTCTTCTCTCCATTCTTTAATGCATGAATAATCTCCAGCCTCTTCGGATTGGTCAGGGTCTTACAGACATCAGCCTGTAGTTCGAATATCTTCTTGTCTATCTTCTCATTCATAAGTTCAAGAACTATTTTACTATTTTATTCAATAAATGTCAAATTTCAGAGAATTCTTTTACAATCTCCGGTATCACGGCCCACCTCACTGCCCAGCCATCTCCGTCCTTCTCGATACAGACCACACCACCCTGTCTGAAGGCCACAATTCTTCTGTCAGGGGCCCCCACAATTAAGAGCGATGCCAGTTTCTCCAGATGGGGAAGATGCCCTACGAGCATGGTGTCCCTCTGGATGTCCTTGAGCCTTTCTGCCCATATTGAAGGTTCATCAAGTGGTTTGAGGCCATCCGTCTCATGGACCTCTTCAACCTGTAGTCTATCAGCGAATATCATCGCCGTCTCCTTTGCCCTCAGTTTTCCACTGTGCATCACCACCGAGACGTTTATACCAGCCCTCCTCAGGAACTCAGCCACTGATTTCACCTCTTCTCTACCCTCCTTTGACAGGGGTCTTTGAGGATTAACCTCTTCTGGTTCAGGTATCCCGTGCTGGACAAGATACACCCTCATACTGCCCTCCTTTGTTCAATATTATTATTACTATAATAATTCACTGAACTCCAAAAAGATCAACGATATTTCCCCGGCAAATTCAGGTCTAACACACTGTCTTTGACTCATATTATCAGGATATGTTAATGTTTTTTATGGCTGTACTTCAGATAAGGAAATTCCCTGATCCGGTCCTGAGGAGGAAGGCCCTTCCAGTAGAGGAGATCAATGGAAATCTCCAGCATCTCATAGAGGACATGATAGAGACCATGCATGACGCCCCCGGGATCGGCCTTGCGGCTCCACAGGTCGGAGTCTCAAAGAGACTGATTGTGGTGGATGTGAGCCATAAGGAGGACCATCCCCTTATAGTGCTCCTGAATCCAGAGATAATAGATGCCGAAGGCAAGATCGACTCTGAAGAGGGTTGTCTGAGCATCCCTGGCTATGTAACCACCATAAGGAGGTCAGAAAGGGTCTTCGTCAGGGGGCTCGACAGAGAGGGCAGGCCTGTGGAGATAGAGGCCGCGGGACTGCTTGCCAGGGCATTACAGCACGAGATCGATCACCTTAACGGGATACTATTCATTGACAGGATGAGCCCGATTAAGAGGGAGTTTTTTAAGAAGAGATATCTGAGGAAGACAAGGGTCTGACCGTCAGGATGCCGATCGTACTCTTCGGGACCCCTGAGTTTGCCCTTCCCACATTCCAGCGGCTCTATCAGGAGGGGGAGGAAATAGCCCTTGTGGTTACACAACCTGATAGGCCCTCAGGGAGAGGTCATACACTCAAGCAGCCTCCAGTCAAAGAATGGGCCATGGGGATGGGGTTGAGGGTCCTGCAACCCGAAAGGCTAAGGAATGGGGCGGTCCTCCAGGTTATAAGAGAGATAAACCCCGAGTTCGCAATTGTTGTCGCCTATGGGAAGATAATACCCCCTGAGTTGCTGGAGGTAACCACCTTTATCAACCTCCACGCCTCCCTGCTTCCAAAGTACAGAGGCGCAGCCCCCATACAATGGGCGATTATAAGAGGAGAGAAAGAGACAGGTGTAACCACGATGCTGATGGATGAGGGTCTCGATACAGGAGATATACTCCTGCAGAAGAGGGTACCAATTCAGGAAGACGACGATGCTCTCAGCCTCTCACAGAGGCTCTCCATAGAGGGGGCAGAACTGATGGTCGAGACATTGAAAGGGCTCAGGTCCGGGAGGATTACTCCCCATCCACAGGTAGGGGAGCCATCCTACGCCCCTCCGATCAGGAAGTCTGACGGACATATAAACTGGAACATACCTGCAGTACAGATAAGAAACCTGGTGAGGGGGCTGTACCCCTGGCCATCTGCCTATACCTTCCTTGACGGCAGAATGCTCAAGATCCTGAGGGCTGATGTGGTTGAAGGCGAAGGCCCTCCAGGGGTGGTTGTGAAGAGGACCAAGACAGAACTGCTTGTCGGGACCTCAGATGGGCTATTAAGCATCCTGGTGCTACAGGTCGAGGGCAAGAGGGTGATGACAGTGAAGGAATTTCTGCAGGGTGCAGGCAGGGGAATTAATGAGGGGCAGAGGTTCTCTTGAGGGAGTGAGGTCCTCTGTCACCTGAAATCCGTTCATGGATGGGCCTCGGCCCAGTTGGTGCCAATCCCTGTCTCCACCTTCAGAGGCACCCTTAACCTGACAGTGGACTCCATCTCCTCCTTAACCATCTTTTCTACCTCCTCGATTTCATCCTCAGGCACCTCTAAGAGGAGTTCATCATGGACCTGTAGAAGTAGTTTCGCCCTGAGGTTCTCTCTCATGAGCCTCCTGTGAATAGAGATCATGGCCATCTTTATTATGTCAGCAGCAGTCCCCTGTACAGGTGTGTTGATTGCTATCCTCTCCCCGAGTGCCCTTTCAGTCTGAGAGGATGAAAAGAGTTCAGGTATCTGCCTCTTTCTGCCAAAGAGTGTTTTCACATACCCGAGCCGCTTTGCCTCCTGTACTATCCCTTCAGCGTATCTCTTTACTCCGGGGAAGGTCTCAAAGTATCTGTCAATAAACATCTGGGCTTCTTCAATACTGGTGCCTGTAGCCTCAGACAGACCAAAGGCGGAGATCCCGTAGGCGATCCCGAAATTGACCGTCTTTGCAATCCTTCTCATATCCTCATTGAGTTCATTCTCCTGCACTGAGAAGATCTGGAGGGCCGTTTCCCGATGTATGTCCCTATCCTCAAGGAATGCCCGTATCAACCCCTCATCTCCACTCAGATGGGCGAGTATCCTGAGTTCAATCTGGGAGTAGTCTGCACTCAGAAGTACATATCCATCCTCAGCAATAAATACCCTCCTCATGGCGTCCCCCCAATCACCCTTCACCGGTATGTTCTGCAGATTTGGTTCACTGCTGCTGAGCCGGCCTGTGGAGGTGGCGGTCTGATTGAATGTGGTATGGACTCTCTGGCTCAACGGATCAACCATCCTCTGAAGGGCGTCCACATAGGTGCTCTTTAACTTGCTCAAACTCCTCCAGCGGAGGATCTCTCTGGGGACCTCATGCTCCTCAGCCAGAGTCTGCAGGACCGCCATCTCTGTAGAGAAACCGGTCTTGGTCCTCTTCTTTGGCTTCAGTCCGAGGTCCTTGAAGAGGACCTCCGAGAGTTGCTTGGGTGAGTTCAGATTGAATCTCTTACCTGCAAGGGTATATATCCTCTCCTGTATCTCTGTGATGAGGTCTGAAAGCCTCGCAGATAGATCCTGGAGTGCCTTGATGTCCACCTTTATGCCTCTCCTCTCCATATGAGCAAGGACCTCTATGAGGGGCATCTCTATATGCTCGTAGAGTTCAATCATCCCCTCCTTCCTGAGCATCCTGAAGAGTTCCTCTCTCAGGTCCTCAATAACCGTCATCTCTGTGCCTACAAGGGCCTTTAACCCCTCCGAGTCTCTGCCTTTTAGATCTGAAACGGTCGGTATCCTGATTGTCATATGCTCTAAGGCGAGTTCCTGGAGTCCATGGTCTGCCCTGTTGGGGTTCAGGAGCCATGAGGCTATCATTACATCCTGCATCACGGCCTCTACCGGTGCCTCAGTGAGCAATGGTCTGAGAGATTCCTTCAGGTTATGTCCAAAGAGGATGTTATTCCTGTCTGAAAGTATCCTCCTGATATGTGTCTTTATATCGTCTCCTGGTGTTATATGCCCGAAGGGCAGATAATAGAGGGTGCCCTGACAGAGTAGGGCCACCCCCTCTGGTAGACCCTTACCAGGATAGTACCTCAACCCCACTGTGCCACTGCAGTGTTCAAACACCATTTCATCCCCTCGCCAGAGTATCACCTCCCTGTGTATCTCCTTGGTCGGGACCATCTTCATCAGGCTCCAGAACTCCAGTTCCCTGAATAGCCTGAGCAGTTCCTGCCAGTCAGGCTCCTTCAGACGCGCCTCTTCGCAGGAGAAGTCGATCTCAAGTGCAGGGTCAAGCCTTGCCAACTCAAGACTCATGAGGATATTCTGTCTTTGTTGGATGAGTGCCTTTCTCAACCTCTCATTCTGGACAAGGGAGGGATCTTCAATCAGTTCCTGGAGTTTATGCTCTGAAAGCAGCATCCGGGCCGTCTTCTCACCAATGCCCTTCACTCCAGGGATGTTATCTATACTGTCACCTGTCAGGGCCATCATCTCTGGTATCCTCTCCGGCGGTACACCGAGATTCTTTACCACATAGTCCCTATCGATCACCCTGTCCTTTACAGGGTCGTATATCTTTATATTTTTATTCACCATCTGTAGCATATCCTTATCAGCAGTCACAATGTAGACCTGAAGGCCCTTTCTCGCTGCTGCCATGGCGAGTGCAGCCAGTACATCATCGGCCTCGTAGCCCTGGACCTCGTATGTCTTTATCCTGAGGGCATCCACAATTCGTCTTATATAGGGTATCTGTATAAGAAGGGGATGTGGTGTCTCAGGTCTCTGGGCCTTGTATTCACTGTATATCCTGTGTCTTTTGGTTGGTGCAGGTGAGTCAAAGGCGACCACCACTGCATCAGGCCTCTTCTGCTGTATGATCTTCAGGAGCATCTTCACAAAACCAAAGACCGCATTGGTGGGCATCCCCCTGCTCGTGCTGAGCCCCTTTATTGCATGGAAGGCCCTGTAAATGTATGAATTTCCATCAATGAGATAGACCTTCATGGAGATGATGCAAGCCCTTTTAGAATTTCCTCTTTAAACCGAAGAAAATCTCCTGTCGTGAACCCCTTGAACTCCTCTAACTGACCCAGATACACTTCAAGTTCAGACAATTTTCTATGCACTAATTGCAGGTCAAGCAGTTTTGAACCTCCTCTGAAAGAGCCTCCTCTCAAAATCCCTGAAATCAAGAAACTCTCTGATGATGAGGGATTCATAGGCGTGTCTCAGAAAGGGTTCCCTGTCCACCAGAACCTTTCTCTGCATAAGGACCCTACCTGCAAGGCTTACTGGTGCCCTGTTAAGGACCACAAGGTCCACTTCATCCGTGCCCAGGACCTCAGAAACCTGAGAGTATAATTCCAGATAATCTACACTCTCGGGGTCCTTTAGATATACAGCAATATCAATATCAGACAGGGGGGTCAGCCTCCCCGATGCCAGACCGCCAAAAAGATAGGCAAAGACCACCTCTGGATTACCCTGAAGGTAGTCCCTGAGGGCATCAAGTCGCCTGTAGATATCCTCCGGCAGTCTCTTAAGTCTTCTCATCCTTGAAGACCCTGTGTCCTCCAAACTCTGCCCTGAGGGCAGCCAGTATCTTCTCTGCAAAGGACTCCTCCTGTCGGGAGCGGAACCTCCTGAACAGACTATATGCAATCCCCTCAAAGGGGACATCAAGGTCAATCGCCTCTTTGATAGCCCACCTCCCCTCCCCTGAGTCCTCCACATACCCCCTGATGGAGGAAAGGTCATTCTCTCTACGAAAGACCCTCTCAAGGAGTTCCAGAAGCCAGGAACGGATAACACTACCCCTCTGCCAGAGTGCTGCCACATCAGCCATCCTCACACCCCTCCCGTAAGGAGACCTCCAGAGGAGTTCAAACCCCTCTGCATATGCCTCCATAAGGGCGTACTCAATGGCATTGTGGACCATCTTTACAAAATGGCCTGCCCCTGCCGGGCCGCAGTAGAGATATCCGTCCTTCGGTGCAAGGGCCTTAAAGACATACTCTGCCTTTTCGTACAGGGCCCTTTTCCCGCCTACCATCAGACAGAAGCCCTCCTTTTCTCCCCAGACCCCGCCGCTTACCCCCACATCCAGATAACCAAGACCTCTCTCTTCAAGGTCCTTCTCCCTTAGGATGTCATCCTTATAGTAAGAGTTTGCACCGTCAATGATGATATCCCCCTCGCCTCCGAGTCGGGAGAGTTCCTCTATGTGTCTGTCAGTAACCTCACCTGCAGGAAGCATCAACCAGAACAGCCTCGGTGATGGCACGGTCTTGACCAGTTCCTCAAGACTATAGACACCATGTGCTCCCTCGGATACAAGGGTCTCTGTTTTTTGTGGGGTCCTGTTATAGACCCATACCTCAATGCCCTGAGAAAGGAGCCTTCTGGCTATGCCCCTTCCCATCCTCCCAAGGCCCACCACTGCAGGATTCAATCCTCCAGAACCTGCCATTCGGCAAAGCCCTCCTTCCGGTCTCTGACCACCCTGCCTCTCAGGACAACCCTCTCCAGCACAGGATGGGTCTTTATACTCACAAAGGCCCGAACAATGTTTGCAACAGTGGCCTCCTGGAGCACTATCCTCTGACCCCCTGAGAGCACAAGGGTTGTCCTCAGGTGTCTGTGTCCCTCAGGCACCTCAAGGCGGACCTCCCTGACATCTTCGTTTCTTATAATAAGTTCATTCATCGGCCCTCCCAGATCTGCCATCTGACCGGAGCCATTTTGACAGAGGCCTGCGACGACAGTGTATTAATACTAAAGGGTCCACTACATACAGTTTTTCGGAGGCCTCGGCCCTTAAAAAGAGCCTTTGACTAAAGTCAAACGGCATCTTAGGGGGTCTCACCCCTTCTTATAGAGTCCAGATACTCCTGCCATTCCACAGGTAGGAGGTATTTCTTCTTATTGTTACATTCCTTACAGCAGGCCACTATGTTGGACTTTGTACTCTTGCCCCCACGGATCAGGGGCACAATATGGTCCATCGTTAACTCCTCAGGTGGCACCCTCCTCCTGCAGTAGTAGCAGATCCCCCGCTCCTTCTTCCTCCTCCACCATCTGGTCCTCTTCAGTTGGCGGGCCTTCTGTCGCTGGAGCCTTATCTCCTCTTCAGTCACCTCTGGTAAGAAGAACTGCATAAAATATAATATCACATTTTGCCTTTGATGAGTTGTTTGTGATATGATGTTTCAGAATGAACAACCACCGCAGGCCTGAGTGGGATGAATACTTCCTTGAGATCGCAAAGGTGGTCTCCTCCAGGGCGACCTGTCTGAGACGGAGATACGGGGCAGTGATCGTTAAGGACAGGGTTATTGTGAGCACAGGTTACAACGGTTCTCCAAGAGGTGCTGTGAATTGCATTGACTCCGGTGTGTGCAGGAGACAGCAGTTGAATGTCCCGCCTGGTGAGAGGTACGAACTATGTGTGGCTGTACATGCCGAGCAGAATGCGATCGTGAACGGCCCACCTGAGAGGATGAAGGGTGCCACGATCTACATAGCAGGATTTGAGGCAGATGGCTCTCTGGCTGATGCCAGGCCCTGTCTGCTCTGTAGAAGGATGATCAGAAATGCCCAGATATCAAAGGTGGTTTATCTCTCAAAGGGCGGAGAGATTGTCACCATTGATGACCTGAATATACTTGACTCTGAGGAGGGCGTCAGTCTCAGAACAGACCCGAATTAGCCAGAACCTCTGCACGTGTCTTCGGGAACTGATGTCTCAGGAGACCATCCTTGTAGAGCCCACAACCCAGCACACAGGACCTGTATCTGATTATAACAAAACCATTTTCAACTCCATCTGGCTGAATCCTGATGGTGCCTTCTTTAAGCAGAGTCAGAAGTTGGCTCCTTTCTATATCAATCACATTCCTTGTGGCCCATTGTCCAATCAACTGAAGCCCGTAAGAGGTAGGCTTAAAATGGACCTTTCCATCCCTTGATGGTTTTATCTTCCTCAGAAGCCTCACTCCAATAAACTCAAGTCTCTTAAACCCTGATGCCTCCTGTAATGTCTCCTCATCCACAGATGTGAGCCATACACTCTTCCTGTTCTCCACATATCTCCATCTCAGAAGGACACCCTCAGGGATACCGAACCTCTCCATAAGGTATCTCAGTGGTGTGTCCATCTCAGTTACCGGCGTCCTGCGATCACTGTCCCTCTCCAATTACCCTCTCTGCCTCCCTGATGTCTTCCGCTCTGACAAAGATCTTTATCTCTCCCATCTTTCCGATATTCACAGGATAGGGGGCAACCCTCCCTGAGGAGACCTTCACCTGGATCCCGCCACTCTGGAGCAGACCGACGATTATCTCCGCTTCCACCTCGTCATAAACCGTTTTGAGTAAGACCCATTTGCTCATTGATTTATCTTCTCTGTTTTAAAATATGATTGATCTTAACTTTACCTTTTCTGTAAAAACATGATAGGCAGTAGGGACTACCGAAAAGCAAAGTCAGAGATCGAATACTTGCAATTTCTACCTGAGTAAAGACAGGATACAAGGTCTTTATCATTGACCCACCAATGATATGAACTCTCTGAGAGAATCTCACAACATGGCCTGAAGGACATGTGATTAAATTAATCTTTAGAGAAATTGAGGTACTTTGCATTGATTCTTTTAAATGAATATATGC
>WGER01000028.1 GCA_015492645.1 Nitrospirota bacterium | reverse complement strand
TTATTACCTGTGGTAAGCACGAGCCAGCCGAACTTATTTGAGAGCGCCATCAGGATATTACCCCTTATCCTCGCCTGGATGTTCTCCTCAGTAACGTCCTCCTTCAACCCCCTGAAGACCTCCCTCAGGGTTTCAAGATAACTCTGGAAGATCCCGTCTATGGGTATAACAAAGAGTTGGAGATTGAGGTTTTCTGCAAGCGAGTGGGCATCCTCCCAACTCTCTTTTGATGTATATCTGGAGGGCATAAAAACACCCTTGACCCTCCCTGGTCCCAGGGCATCCACCGCCACAGTTGCGACAAAAGAAGAGTCGATCCCTCCACTCAACCCCACCAGAACCGTCTCAAACCCGTTCTTCTGGACATAGTCCCTCGTACCAAGTACAAGGGCAGAGTAGACCTCCTCCTCTGGCCCCTTCCTCTCTTTAAGGGTGAGGGGCTTCAGAACGGGTTCGGAAGGTCTCTTTGACTTCAGTTCTATCCTGACCTCCTCTGTATCCGTCTTTTCCATCAACACCACCTGCCTCCTCCTCGGGTCATGCAGACGCCTCATGAACACCGCATCAACGTTTAGTTGTACCAGTATAAACTCCTCTTCAAACTGCCTGCCCCTGTAAATGATCTCTCCCTTCTCATTGAACAGGAGGCTACCACCGTCAAAGACCAGTTCGTCCTGACCACCCACACCATTCAGATAGGCGATGATTACTGTGGAGTCAAAGGCCCTTGTGGAGAGCATCCTCTCTCTCAGTGCCGGTTTGCCTATATGATAGGGTGAGAAATTTATGTTTATAATCACCTCAGCGCCTGCAAGGGACTGCTGCCTGTGGGGGCCATCAGGATACCAGATGTCCTCACAGATGTTTATACCGAGGGTGACCTCCTCACCATTTGACAGATGCAATCTGTACACAGGGATCCTTGAGCCTGACTGAAAGTACCTCCTTTCATCAAAGACACCGTAGTTCGGCAGAAAGATCTTATGATAGACATCCAGAAGCGTCCTGTTATGAATCACTGCTGCTGCATTGTAAATGTCGGTCTGCCTGTCAACAAAGCCCACGACAGCAACCAGGTCACCCACTTCCTGTACTATTCGGTCAAGGGCCCTGAGGTTGTCCTCAATAAACTGGGGTTTCAGCAGGAGGTCCTCAGGGGGATAACCCGTGATGGCCATCTCAGGAAAGGCCACTACATCAACTCCAGCCCTCTCGGCCTCTCTTATATAGTGGATCACCTTTTCAGCATTTCCATCAATGTCACCCACTGTGGTGTTAATCTGTGCAAGGGCAAGTGTCAGGGTTCGCACTGCTCCTCCTTTGCCGGGTCATTCAACTGAGCAACTCAGTGTATCTTAACCTACTCAGTTTTTCAATCTCAACCATCCTCTGGACGGGATGATTATAATCAACAATGCCAGCAGTAAATATCCCGTGTCCTGTAACGATTACAGCATCTGAGCCTTCAAAGGCCTCCGGGACGGTCCTGACTATGGAGGTTGCCCCTGAACCTATCTCACCAGGCACAACTGGCACACCGAAGAGGTCCCTCCTGTAAGGACATCTCTTATAACACTCACCCCTGTACTCACACTCCCTTTCGCAATACATGGACAGGACAACAGTAATTTTAGGATGTCCGTGCAAGAGAAATCGGTATCCTGTATAGGTGTAAATTGCCCTATGGGTTGGCAGTTCAGAGGAGGCAGTAATACCTGTTGTGGATGTACCATCCAGCGGAACCTCATCAATCGCCCCTCTCAGTTCATCCAGACACACACCTGTCTGAGAGATAAATATCACAGAGTCCCTGAAGAGGGCAGAGATGTTGCCAAAAAATGAGTCAACAAGACCGGTATTTACAAGGACCGCTCCCGCCTCCTCCATCATTCCGAGCAGTTCTAATCTGTCACCAGGAGGCCCTTTCATGAGGGAACCCACTGCTCGAGGCCCTGGCAGGGCCTTCAGTGCCTTAAGACCTGTCTCTTTCATCTGCTGGAATCTCAACAACTCAGATTCCTTCAGTACCAGGAGATCATAGAAAAACTTGACAGAGGTGCTGAAACAGGTGGAACTGAGGGATACATAAGCCTGTTCCAGAGAGACAGTCCCGTAGGAGAGTATACCCAGCGGGGATTTAACCACGGCGGTTTTTCTCTTTGAAAGGGCCTCTATCGCTTCCTTCACTGTGAGGCGATTCAGGACAGGTATCTCATGAAAGAATGTCCTTGTCTCGCAATCCTCAGGCACTATAACCTCGGTGCCTTCTGATACACATACCCCATATTCAAGGAGTTCTTTCAGTAAAGAATAGTAAGGTTCCTCAGGTACACAGAAGATGAGTGAATTTATGTTCATACCCTCCAGCACCCCCTTAAGGACCTCAAATTGGTCCCTCACCTCGTCGCCTGCCCAGGTGTATAGATCGTCGTCCAGACATGCCAGGACAACCCTTTCTGGTCGACACAGACCATCCCTCTGGAGTTTCCAGAGGTATTTTCTAATCACCTCAATCATCTTTCTTATTTTACTCAAAATCCAGAGTCAGTGGTGTCCGTGACCCGCATCAAAGGGCCGGAGGCAAGATAGAAAAAATCAAAATCGTGAGGTAATGTCAATAGATTTTGCCTATTTGATTTTTAGAAAAAAGTTATAATAAAATCTCCCATCAAGATTAATGAAGGGAGGTATCTATGAGTAAGGGATTGAGGATATCACTGTCATTAATGTTAATGCTGCTTTTTACCTCTTCCGGTATGGCAAAACAGAGAAGCGGGATGGTCACCTTTCAGATTGATCTGAAGGCACCTGAGGATGCAAAGGATGTGAGACTCTGGTTACCCTATCCAGTGTCAGACAGGTTCCAGAGGATATCTGATATCCGATGGGATGGAAATTACAGCGAGATAGCAGTTTACAGAGAACCTGAAAATGGCCTTCTCTATCTATATGCGAGATGGAAGGGGCAATTTAAGAGGAGGTATCTTAATTTCTCCTTCAAGGCAGATGCAGAGGAGAGGTATGTGCCCCTGAAAGAATCTGATGAATCAATTCCTGTGGAAGTTAGAAGATACCTTGAACCTGAACCTCCTTATGTGATCACAGATGGAAAGATAGCAGAGATCGCAAAGGAGATAACAAAGGATAAATCCTCAATCCTTGAGAAGGCCCTTGCGGTATATAATTGGACGGTAGAAAACACATATAGAGACCCCAACACCCGTGGTTGTGGCCTTGGGATAGTTGAAAAGATGATAACTAAGAGAGGCGGCAAGTGTGCTGATATCAGTACGGTCTTTGTCTCATTGGCGAGGGCGGCAGGTGTTCCTGCCAGGGAGGTATTCGGCTTGAGGCTTGGTAAAAAAGACCTTCAGGACATCACCAAAGGACACCACTGCTGGGCAGAGTTTTATCTGCCAGGCACAGGCTGGGTCCCTGTGGATCCTGCTGATGTAAGAAAGATAATGCTGAAGAAGAATCTGACCCTGAAAGAGGCAGAGCCTTACAGAAAATACTACTTTGGCAGGGTAGATGAGTTCAGAATTGTCCTTGAGAGAGGAGGAAGGGCGGTCAGCCTCTTGCCAAGACAACAGGCAGAACATGTCAACTATCTTATGTACCCCTATGCAGAGGCTGATGGTGAACCTCTGGACTTTTTTGATCCTGAAGGATTCAGATATAGCATTCACTTTAAGGCCCTTTAAAAAAATTCCCTGAGGTAACCTGAATTAACCAGTTAGATAGAGGCTGTATTGCCCTCTAACATTCGATTCTGTTAACCGCCAGTGCCGTGTCCAATGAACAAGATTTTTACCAATTGGGCAATGCGGTTAATAAGTCTGCGCTTTCTGCCAAACCATATAAATCCTCAAAAACACCCTGCCTAACTCTGGTGCGGACAGTCAAATTGCATGAACAGATAAGGCTTTTATATACTATAGGACAAAAAAGGGGGACCAGAAATGACCAGGACGATGCTTGCCATACTGCAGATTCTGGATAAGGCCGACGGTATTATAGGCTCAAGGGAGATATCCAGACAACTGAAGAACTACGGGATAAACCTCACTGAGAGGACCGTAAGATACCATCTCCGTATCTTGGATGAACGGGGTTACACAGAGGTGATAGGCAAAGAGGGCAGGAGGATAACTGAAAAGGGCCGAAAGGAGATAAAACACGCTATGGTGCCTGAGAGGGTGGGCTTTGTCATAAGCAGAATAGAGACCCTCTCCTACCTCACCACCCTTAACCTTGACACCATGGAGGGCACTGTAATACTGAACATCTCGTCCTTTCCTGAAGACAGGCTAAAGGAGGCGATAAAGATCCTGAGAAGGGTCTTCACATCCCATTATATCATGAGTGACAGGATAGCAATAGCAAGGGGTGGAGAGTCCATCGGGGATGTGAGGATACCTGAAGGCAGAATCGGGATAGGCACAGTCTGTAGTGTTACCATAAACGGGCTGTTCCTGAAGGCAGGCATTCCTATAAATTCAAGGTTCGGAGGGGTGGTGGAGGTGGAAGACGGCAGACCAAAGAGGTTTATCTCCCTGATAAGTTACGAGGGGTCATCCCTTGACCCACATGAGATATTCATCAGGAGTCAGATGACCGATGTCTTGAGCACTGTTAAGAACGGAAACGGCAAGGTCCTTGCCAGTTTCAGGGAGATACCGGTTGTCGCCTTTGATGAGGCGGTCTCTCTCAGCGAACAGATGGAGAGAAAAGGTATAAGGGGGATACTTCTGATAGGAGAACCTAACAGGCCTCTCTTGGAAGTACCTGTGGGGATAGACAAGGTCGGGATTGTGATTGCGGGAGGGTTAAACCCCATCTCTGCACTGCAGGAGGCTGGCATTTCGACAGAAAATGAGGCGATGGCAACACTCACTGAGTACTCCACCCTGAAAAACTACAGAGAGGCACTGAAAGAAATAGGGGGTTAAGAACCTACCGCCTCCTTCCTCATCCTCTTCGGGACATAACTACAGAAGGGCTCCTCTTCAAGATAGTCTCCGTAGACTGTGTAGGCCCTTGCCCTGCAGCCTCCGCAGACCTGTATATACTCACAGACCCCACACCGTCCCTTGTATGACTTGAAGTCCCTGAGTTGTCTGAACAGTTCAGAGTTCTCCCATATATCCCTGAAGGACTCCCTGAATATATTGCCTGCTGACTTCGGAAAGTAACTGCAGGGTAGCACATTTCCATCCACATCAATGAGACAGATGAGTTGTCCGGCAATGCAGCCCTTGGCACCACCTGTTGAGAATTTCAGTGAACGCCTCTGATATCTCCTGCCCTCCCTGTGGGACCTCTGAAGGACTATCCTGTAATAGTGGGGAGCACATGTTGGCCTCACCAAGATATCCTTCTCATCCATTTCCATCTCATAGTGCCAGTTCAGTATCTCTTCATAGTCCTCCTTTGATATCAACTCCTCCATCAACTCCTCTCCCCTGCCTGTGGGCACTATCATAAACATGTACCACGCTGTTGCCCCCAGCCTTTTGGCAAGTTCGTAGACCTTTGGGATCTCTTCCTGATTCACCCTTGTGAAGGATGAGTTTATGATAAACTCGATGCCATGCTCACGAAAGAGCCTGGCTGCCCTGATGGTACCCTCAAAGGCCCCCTCCTGTTTTCTGAAGTTATCGTGTACCTCAGGGGTGGAACCATCAAGGCTCAGTGATACTATCTTTATCCCCGATGACCTGATCTCCTCACAGATCCTCTCATCTACCAGGGTACCATTTGTGGCAAGACACATCCTGAGACCCAGGGATGTGCCATGAGAGGCTATCTCGAAGATGTCCCCTCTCAGGAGAGGCTCACCCCCCGAGAGGACAACCACAGGCTTTGCATAACTGGCTATCTCATCAAGCACCTTCAGGGCGACCTCTGTGGGGGGATCAGGGTGCCCCTTCACCTCCTCCTCTGAGGATGAGCGGCAGTGTATACACCTGAGGTTACACCTCCTTGTCACCTCCCAGGCAATCCACTTCGGCTTAAACTCCTCGATCATACTCCATTATAACAGTTTTATCAGGGGGAAATCTGGAAGTAGTGCACCACCAGTGCCTGACCAATGTAATTCACCCATTGTTATGCAAGCAATACTGAGACAAGACCCACCAGGTATATACCATCAAACACACCTGCACCGCCTATACTCACAAAGGGGGCGTCCAGTTTCTTGATCTGGGGCAATCTCAACAGATCAGCACCTATCAAAGTGCCCAGCACACCAGAGATATATGCCACCTGAGGGGCATATTCCCTTGAAAGCGCCAGGGCCACAATTGCAGAGACCACTGGTGGAACAAAGGCAGGCATAACAATACCAACTCTCCTGACGGGTTTGCTCAGAAAATAACAGACAAGGGTGACCACTGCTGTGGCCACAAGCACAGATTCCTGAGGGCTCCTGCCCCATAGATAAAGGCTCAAGAGTACAGGCAATACAGCGCCTCCCAGGTTAACAGCCACCGTCTGTTGCTGGGTCCTTGGAAGCCTTATTCCCATAAACCTGAATAACATGAGTGTAAACTCATCATAGGGTATTTCATGGTACACCTTCCCCCTGTACACGGGTATGTTCACCCCACTACCGAGCAGACAGAAAACAAAAAAGAGGTAACCACAGAGAGGGTTTAGCCCCATCTTGGCAAAGGCAAGGGCAGGGGCGAGTACAAAGAGAAGCGGGATCATAAGGAGAAAGAGGAGAAATAGTGTTATGGATATTGGTAAAAATATCATAATAGAAATAAGATACCATAAATGGTCATATCTGTCCAAAACAGGATTGAGGCACAGGCGGTGTGCCAAAAAACAGAGGTCAGAAGTCTGAAGTCAGAGGTCAGAAAACTAAGGAAAATTCCGACTTCTGACCTCTGATATCCGACCTCTGCTATTCAGTACACCGCCTGTGTACACTATCGGAGGTTATTTTGGACAGCACTGATAAGTGGTACTATTTTATTTCAGAAAAAGGGATTTATAGGAAGTCCACTCCACTCTGTTGATCTTCCCCATGCCTAATGGAATCCTGTGTTGCCGATTGCAGCAGTCAAACGACACTCTCGGGTATATTGCCCTTCTGGTACAGAAGGATATAAAATGTTGATGAGGGTTAAATGAAGGTCTCTGTGGTTGTCAGCACATATAACCGTCCTGAGTATCTGGAGGTTGCCCTTAGGGGCTATCTGAACCAGACGATAATGCCTCATGAGATAATCATTGCTGACGACGGTTCGACTGATGAGACAAAGGCAGTAATAGAGAAATTCAGAGATCTCGGTCTCAACCTCATCCACTGCTGGCACGAGGACAGGGGCTTCAGGCTCTCGGTGATAAGGAACAAGGCGGTGGCGATGAGCAGTGGAGAGTACCTGTTGTTTACCGACGATGATATACTCCCCTCAAAGCGGCTGGTGGAAGACCACATACTGTATGCGGAGGAGGGATACTTCCTTCAGGGACACAGAGTCCTGCTGGGACCTGAGGCTACAGAGGTGGCTCTCAAGAACTCCTTTAAGCCGAGGAGTCTCCTCAGGATGTATCTCCGTGGACAGATCAGAAACCTCTCAAACTCCTTCAGACTGCCCATCTTTATTGTTAAGAAATCAATGAGCCTGAAAGGGATAAGGGGTTGTAACTTCAGTCTCTTTAAAAAGGACTTCATCGCTGTCAATGGCTTCAATGAGGAGTTCCAGGGGTGGGGTAAGGAGGACTCCGAACTTGCCATAAGGCTCTACAGATATGGCCTGAGGAGGAAGGACCTGAAGTTCAAGGCGGTCTGCTTCCACCTGTATCATCCGCTCCACGACAGGAGCAGACTCGCTGAAAACCTGCAACTGCTGGAGAGGACCTCAAGGAGCAGAGATTACTATTGCAAAAACGGGATAGATAAGTACCTTCTGGAGGTGTGAATGCTGTCTGCTGTAGTGATAACCCTCAACGAGGAGAAGAGAATACACCAGTGTCTGAGCAGTCTCAGGTTCTGCGACGAGATAGTGGTTGTCGATGCAGGCAGCACCGACGGCACTGTAGAGATCGCCAAGGGATTCACTGAGAGGGTGTTTGTTGAGGAGTGGAAGGGGTTTGGACCACAGAAGCAGTCAGCGATCCAGAAGGCAAGGGGTGAGTGGATACTGAGTATAGACGCCGACGAGGAGGTGTCTGAGGCCCTTTCTGAAGAGATAATAGACCGCCTGAAGGAGAAGGACCCACCTGAGGGATTCCTGATACCAAGAAAGAACCTCTACAGTGGCAGGTGGTTGAGATACGGGGGGCTCTATCCTGACCTGGTGCTCAGGCTCTTCAGGAAGGAGACGGGTAGGTTCACCACATCTATGGTGCACGAAAGGGTGGTGGTTGCTGGACGGGTGGAGAGACTCACCAACCCTATAGTCCACCACGCCTTTGACGACCTCACCAGGATGATTGAGAAAATGAACAGATACTCTTCCCTCTGGGCGGAACAGATGTTCAGGAACGGAAAAAGGGCCACCCCCCTTTCCCCCTTCTTACATGCAACCACAATGTTTCTGAAGGACTATCTTATAAGAGGGGGGTTCCTGGATGGCAGGGCAGGCTTTAATGTGGCATTATTGAAGGCCCTCGGTGTCTACTTCAAATATCAAAAACTCCTTGAGAAGATGAAAAATGATGAAAAATAAAAGGTTAATCCTTTGATATTCAAACTTCTGGAGAGGTCCTCTGAGCAGAGGACCTCTCACATCTGTTCCACTGATAAGGCTATTGGGAGGTTACTGGCTGGGGCTTGCCAGGGCTATATCTGTAGTAACTCTCAGGCATCTGGTTTGCTATGTAGTTCACGGCCTTCTCTATCATCACCCTTATCGCCTTCTCCATGGGCGTGTTCTTGTACATACTCAGTCCTCCTCCGAGCACACCTGCACTGCCCCATCCAACACCAAGTCCACCGATATTGAAGGAAGATGCCTTACCGTCAACCGTGGTGGTGTTGATTATCCTCCTTGTTCTAACATCAACCATCTTCAGGTCCATAGATATATAGGCATCGTGTTTGCCAAGTTTTATACCACCCAGGAAACCAGGCACCAGTCCACCGATTCCTCCACCAATACCCTCTGCCCTCGGCTCAAAGGCGGTCACAGAACCAAGGATTATGATGTCAGCCGACTCCCATCCACCTGCCTCCGGGGCCTGTTCAGGCCTCACATATCCAGACTGTCCCAGGTCTATCTCCTCCTTTATCTCCTCCAGTTCCTCTCTACCACCCAAGACAACAAACCTGTTCGTCTTAAAGAGAGCACTGATGAGCATGTCCCTGAGGCCATCTCCAATCGCCCCTGAACACTTTGCCGCCTTGCACTTGATCCTGCCCACTGCTATCCTCGCCTTGGGTCCGGTATAGGTTACAGCCTGCTGTACTGTTGGGGCAGCGGGTTGTTGCTGGACCTCAGCAGTGGTGGACACACACGCACCAATAAAGAGCAGAAGCACTGCCCAACTCATCCATCTCATCACTGTGTAGTTCTTCATAATTTACCTCCTCACCAGATATTTATAATCTCATCCATTGTTACAACACGGATCAACACCTCATCGCCTCCCCTGGCATCCTGCCTCTCAAAGAGTACCGCCTTGGGGGAAGGGATAAAGAGGCTCTTGTATCCATCTATACCGGAGCGGAAGAGTATCCTGAGTCCCTGCAGCCGTCCTTCCCTGTCAAGGAGAAAGTCCATCCTCTGGATCTCTTTTATACGGTTGTTACCAATATCAGAGAATATCAAACGGTTGTTTACAAAGAAGGGAAGATTGATACCCTTAGAAAAGATGGTTATCTTCTTTACCCTTACACGGGCCTCCTTTACACCGCCTGCATCCACCACACCGGGTATGATGAGGCAACATATCAAAGAAACATATAAAAGTCCCTTCCTCGACATACCCACAAAAAATTATATGCTGAAACAATCCTGCTTGTCAAATAAGCCCAGGTTTGCCGATAGAAACAATTGTTTTTACAGCAGGAGGTCTCCACAAAATCAGAGATTATGTGGGACGGCAGGAACTCAGCCCTGATCTCTGATTTTTCAGGAATCCCTGTTTCAAAACAGGATTTATGCGACATGTCTCCTTGCAAAGGAGGGCAGTGCTGGTTTTGGACACAAATTATGGGGTGAATTTTATTACATGAGATAGTAACCTTCTTCAGACACAGAGGTTGTGACACTGGCCTCTGCACTTAAGATATCGCTGAATTTGATGCTTCACCAGCACTGCCCTCCTCCTTCAACCCTTTTTCACCTAATAACAGTAATTACATTTGCCACGGCACTGGAGGTGTCGCTGGACTGAAGTCGGAAGTCAGAGGTCTGAACTTAGAGGATCTTCTGATCTCTGATCTCCGGCTTCTGATTTCTGTCTTTGCAAGAGTCCCCAGGAAAATCGCAGATTTCCCCGGGCAGAGTTCCTGCCGCCTTCCAAAGTTGAAATTTATCGGGAATTTTGGTCTACCGCTGAATTTGTTTGAATTTTTGGAGATAATATATAATATGAGGAGTTTAACAGTGGATAAATTATGATCAGGTTTGAAGGTGTAACAAAGGTTTATGACACTATAACCGCCCTCAGACATGTAACTTTCACTATAGAGAAGGGCGAATTTGTCTATATTACAGGACCAAGTGGTGCTGGAAAGAGCACCCTCCTCAAACTGATATATCTTGCAGAGAGACCCGACAGTGGTAACATCTCTATAGCCGGCTGGGACTACAAGAGTCTGAAGGAGAAGGCGGTACCATATCTGAGACGCAATGTAGGCGTGGTCTTTCAGGACTTCAAACTCCTGCCCAACAAGACCGTTTATGACAATATCGCCATCACTCTCAGGATAAGAGGGTTTAAGGAGAGAGAGATAAAAGAGAGGGTCTATGAGGCACTGAAGATGGTAAACCTCCGGCATAAGGCAGACGCCTACCCCCCAACCCTTTCAGGTGGTGAACAACAACGGGCAACCATAGCAAGGGCGATAGTAGGTGAGCCAACGATACTGATCGCGGACGAACCAACCGGAAATCTCGATGCGGACAATGCGGCCGGTATTATGAGGATATTCAGGAACATCCATTCAAAGGGGACCACGGTGGTCTTTGCCACCCACAATCGTGAACTCTTCAGGAACACGGGTATGAGGGTGCTGAGACTGGACAGTGGCAACCTTGTAGCAGATGAGATAGGGTGAAATGAGATATCCATTGAAGGTGGCGCTGAAGAGCCTCTGGCTTGAGAGGTGGATAAATCTACTGTCAATCCTTTCCATTGGCGTGGGCCTCTTTATTCTTGGATTTGTGGGGTTCATTCTCTACAATGTGGAGGGTCTCACAAAGGGTGCCCCGGAAAGACTTACCATAACGGTATTCCTCAAGGATGAGATACCTCGGACAGACATCCAGAGGGTTATCGACTCTGTTAAGAAAAGGGCCTTTGTGAAGTCTGTCAGGTTTATATCCAAGGAGGAGGCACTGGAAGAGTTGAAAGAGGCACTCAGAGAGTCCGCCTATCTGGTTGAGGGTATCGATGAGAATCCCCTGTTTGCGTCCCTGGTAATAAGGTTGAAAGGGGATGGCTTAAATAAAAAGGATCTGGATGCATTCCTCGCCTCTCTCCGGAAGGAAAAGATAGTGGATGAAGTGATATTCGGTGAAGAGGTTATGAATAAACTCCTGGGCGTAATTACAAATGTAAAGATAGGGGTTGTGGTGGTTGGGTTGCTTTTCTGTGTGGCCATTGTGTTTATCTGTTATAGCACTGTGAAGATGCTGTTTTACAGGAGGAAGGAAGAGGTTGAGATATATAAATTGCTCGGTGCCACAAAGGGGTTCATAAGATCTCCATTCCTCTTTGAGGGGCTCCTGCTTGGGCTCGGAGGGGGGATTATTGCATCAATTGGCAATCTTCTGGTATCGAAATTTCTTGAGGAGTTGAGTAACCCCACCCTGCCTTTCATGCGATATGTGGTTATGCCTGAAGAGATCGTGATACTGCTACCTCTGATTGGGATGACTCTGGGTGTCGTTGGTTCTGCCATAGCACTTGGGAAGATCCGTTATTGATGTTGCCAGGTGTGTCAAGTGTAAGGGATCAGGCCTCTGCAGTTAAGGGAAGGGTCCTTCCTTTTCTCTTCTGTCTGATCGTTTTCTTCATATTAGGACCTCTGAGATCCTGTAATACCGGAGAAGTTATCGCCTCAGAGAAGGACCTCAGGAAAAAATATGAAAGGATTCAGAGAGAGATCAAGAGGCGAAAGAGTGCGATTGAGAAGACCATCCATAAGGAGAGGTCTCTCCTTGAAGAGATAGAGAAGGTAAACAGGGAACTGGATACGCTGAAAGTACAGATAAAGAGATACAGGAGAGAGATTAGTGGTTTGAGAAAACAACTCTACAGGCTTAGAAAGGAGATGAGCAACGTATCAGAGAGGCTTGCCGTGACACAGAGGTGGTTGAAGAGAAGACTGGTGGCAATGCAGAAGTACGGTATGCCTATCGCTGCCGGGCTTAAAGGTCAGGAATCTGCCTCGTTGCTTTTGTATCTGATGTCTCAGGATACCTCTGAATTTATAAGAAGATGGTACTATCTGAAGAGGCTTGCCGAATATGAATACAGCCTTATTAATGAATATGAGAAGGGCCTTCACACCCTGAGGGCACAGGAAGAGGAAAAGAGGAGGATTCTGATATCTCTAAAGTCCAGGCAGAGAGATTTGATAAAGAAGGAGTCTGAACTCAGAGAAAAAAAGAAGGAAAAGAGACAGTTGTTAGCCTCCATTAGGAAGGAGAGGCAACTGTATAAAAAGATGCTATCAGAACTTAAAGAATCCTCCAGGCGACTCCGTGAACTTATAATAGAGTCAGAAAAACAGAGGTATGTATTAAAGGGGTTCTCGAAGATGAAGAGGAAACTGTCCTGGCCTGTAAAGGGGACCCTTGCACTCCCCTACGGCAGTTACATCGATCCAAAATACAAGACCCCTGTATTCAGAAATGGCATCCATATAAAGGCCAAGGAAGGGGAAATTGTGAGGGCTGTATATACTGGGAAGGTGGTATACGCAGACTGGTTTAAAGGTTATGGGAGAGTGGTTATAATAAATCACGGTGAGGGCTATTATACGGTGTATGCAAACCTGAGCGAAATTTTTCTTTCCAAAGGAGATATAATAAAAAGAGGGGCACCTGTAGGCAGGGTGGGTGAATCAGGCACTCTCAATGCCCCGGGGCTTTACTTTGAGGTGAGATACAAGGGTAAACCCCTCAATCCCCTTCACTGGCTGAAGAGGAGGGGATAAAATAGAGTTTAGAAGGAAGTCGGAAATACGATATATGGTTCCGGCTTCATACTTCTGGATAAGGAGGTAAAAGTGAAAAAGAGGATCAAGACCTTCTTGATAGTCTGGCTCTGTCTCTCAGTACTTGCAATAGGAGCCCTGTTAGTATCACAGGTCTCACTAAAACAGGTAAGAGCCGATGAGGAGGACTATGAAAAACTGAAGATATTTACAGAGGTCTATGAGATAGTAAGGAAGAACTATGTGGAGGAGGTAGAGCCAAAGAAATTGATTTATAGCGCCATCAGGGGTATGCTGAGAAGCCTTGACCCTCATTCTGGATTTATGCCCCCGGAGGCTTACAAGGAGATGAAGATAGACACAAAGGGGGAGTTTGGAGGTCTCGGTATACAGATAGGTATCAGAAAAGGGGTGCTCACCATTATTGCACCGATAGAGGATACACCGGCCTGGAGGGCTGGTCTGAAGGCGGGTGATAAGATACTGAAGGTGGACGGAGAACCCACCTCAGAGATGACACTTCTGGAGGCTGTAAACAAGATGAGAGGACCCAAGGGGACGAAGGTTACCCTTACCATAATGAGGGAGGGCTGGGAAGAGCCAAGGGACTTCACAATAACCAGGGATATCATAAGGATAAAGAGTGTGAAATACAAGGTGGTGGACGAGGGGATAGGTTATGTGAAGATCACACAATTTCAGGAAAAGACGGCGGTTGAACTTGAAAGCGCCCTTAGAGAACTGGACAAAGAGGGGGTTGACTCACTCATCCTTGACCTCAGAAACAACCCGGGGGGGTTGCTCATAAGCGCAGTGGAAGTGGCTGAACAGTTTCTGCCCCCTGAGAGGCTGGTTGTATATATAAAGGACAGAAGCGGAAAGAAACAGGAGTACTATACAAGGGGGAGACGGCCACGATATGATTGGCCAATGGTTGTCCTTGTGAACAACGGCAGTGCCTCTGCATCAGAGATCGTTGCAGGGGCATTGAAGGACTGGGACAGGGCAGTGCTTATAGGCACAAAGACCTTTGGTAAGGGTTCTGTGCAGAGTGTTATACCTCTCAGTGATGGCTCAGGACTCCGGCTGACCACAGCAAAATACTATACCCCCAAGGGTGTCTCCATTCATGCCACGGGGATAGAACCGGATATAGAGGTGAAATTGCCCGTGAAGGAGGGTAAGGGCCATCCGGTGATAAGAGAGGAGGATCTGGAGAAGAAGGGCACAATAGAAAAGAAGGAGAGAGAACTGGTACCGATAGAGATAAAAGAAGAGGAGGATACCCAGTTACAGAGGGCGATAGACCTCCTGAAGAGTTGGCGGGTTTTCAGACAGAGGCAATGACCAGGGTGATATTTGATATTGAGACTGTCGGGGTTGATTTCGATTCTCTTGAAGAGGAGCAACAGGAGTATCTTCTCAGATATGCCAGCACAGAGGAAGAGGTTCAGAAGGAGAAGAATAAACTGGGACTCTACCCCCTCACAGGTGAGATTGTAGCAATCGGTATGCTCAACCCAGATACGATGCGTGGCAGGGTATTCTTTCAGGCCCCTGAGTCTTCGGTTGACCCTTTTGAGGAGGATGGGGTGGTCTTTGAACCCGGTACAGAGAGGGAGATACTCGAAAAGTTCTGGGATGCAGTAAAGGGGTTTGACCAGTTTATCACCTTCAATGGCAGAGGTTTTGACTGCCCCTTTATAATTATCAGATCCGCCATACACAGGGTAAGACCAACCCGAGACCTTATGCCCAACCGATATTCAGGGGTACATATTGACCTGCTTGATCAACTCACCTTCTTTGGAGCGACCCGGAGATTCAATCTTGATATGTGGTGCAGGGCCTTTGGAATAGAGAGTCCAAAGAGTGAAGGGATTTCAGGAGAGAATGTGAAGGAACTCTTCAGGCAGAAGAGGTACATCGAAATCGCCAGATATTGTTTGAGAGACATCATCGCCACTGCCCATCTCTTCCGTTACTGGGAGAGGTATGTGAAGTTCATCCATGAACCAGAATAGTCTACCATCAGTAAGCATTGTTATACCCACATTTAACGGAGAAAGGACAATCGGGACCCTTCTGGATCGGATCCTCTCACAGAGCCATCCCCCGGAACAGATTGTGGTGATTGATTCCTCTTCCACTGACAGAACGGTCTCTGAGGTGCGGGCAAGAGGGATAGAGCCACTTATTATAGAGAGGTCTGAGTTTAATCACGGCAGGACCAGAAACTTAGGTGCCAGGATGACAGACTCCGAGGTGGTGGTCTTTATGACCCAGGACGCCGTTCCCTGTAGCAACCTCTTAATAGAGAACCTGCTTCAGGGGTTTGTAGATCCTAAGGTGGCGGGGGCCTATGGCAGACAGATAACCTCTGAGGATGCACCCCTGCTGGAGAGGTTCCTGAGGGGGTTCAACTATCCACCTGTCAGGCTGACCAAGAGGCTACCCATGACAGTGAGTATGGGCATAAAGACCTTCTTTTTTTCCAATGTCTGCTCCGCTGTGAGGAGGGACGTCTTCTTTGATGTGGGAGGATTTCCCGAGGTCCTGCCATTAAACGAGGATATGGCCCTTGCATACAGGATACTGAAGAAGGGGTACAGCATCATCTATGAGCCAGATGCGACAGTCTATCATACCCACAGATTCTCTCTTTACGAGAGGTGCCTGAGATACTACAGGATAGGCCTCTCAGTAGGTCTGATGCAGATCCACAGAGAGGTAGGATGCTCCTCTGAAGGCATCAGATACCTGAAAGAGGGGATCAGGTTCTTTTTCAGAATGGGCAGGCCCCATTACATATTTTATTTCTTCTTAGACACCCTTTTAAGGTCGGTGGCCTTCCAACTGGGATTGATGAGAGGCGCATCAAGAAGTAATGGGGAGGCTGAGAGGGTTGAAGAGGTCCCCGGAGTTTTTAAGCAGAGCAAGGAGAATCAGAGGTTTTCCGGGGTCTGATGCTTTTGCCTCCTAATATGCCTGAAGGTGTTATCGCTTTTTTTACGGAGAGAGGGGAGCACCCTGTGGTAGGACCTGAAGCCACCCTGGTTAATAAGAGGATAATAGGTTCTCTGAAGGACTTTGAGTTATACACCCTTGAACAGAGACACACCGACAGGGTGGTGGTCCTGACAGAGAAGGCACCGGACAGAGATGAGTGGATGAGTCCTGATTTTGAGGTTATTTCTCCTCAGGCCACAGAACCTGCAGGACCGGTTGATGGAGTTATCACAGACATCAAAGGTGTGCTCCTGTGTGTTCAGGTGGCTGACTGTGTGCCGATATTGCTTGCACAGAGGGAGGCAGAGGTGGTGGGTGCAGTGCATGCAGGCTGGCGTGGCACCTCAAGGGGGATACTCAAAAGGGCGATCAGGGCAATGAGGACCTTCTATGGGATATCTGCTGATGAGATATTAATATCCATGGGGCCTTCTATAAGGGGGTGCTGTTATGAGGTGGGTGAGGAAGTGGTAAGGATGGTGGGGCAGGCCGGGATTGTCTCAGAAAGGGATGGAAGGGCATTTCTGGACCTGGCCAGGGTGAACCACCTGCAGGCCCTGAGCGAAGGTGTACCCCTGGAGAATATCTCCATAATTGATGGATGTACCTGCTGTGAACCCGACCGGTTTTATTCATTCCGGAGAGAAAGGACCTCTCATAGACAGGGAGGATTCATAGGAATAAGGAGGTAAAATGAAAACAGCAAAGGAGATCATGACCGAGAATGTGATCACCGTCACTCCTGATACCTCGGTAGAAGAGGTGGGAAGACTCTTCATAGAAAAGGGGATCTCTGGTGCACCGGTGGTGGACAGGGATGGGAGGCTCTATGGTATTGTTACTGACAATGACCTTATAAGGAGGGAGAAGAAGTTTCATATACCGACACTGGTGAGGCTCTTTGATGCGATTGTTCCGCTGGAAAGGGAATCCAGTATAATAGAGGAGATAAAGATGATGACCGCCACAAAGGTTGGAGAGATCTGCACCAGAGAGGTGATCACAATAGAAGAGGACACGCCCCTGTCAGAGATTGCAACCATAATGGCTGAAAAGAAGGTGCATCACCTGCCCGTGGTGAGAGATGACAGGGTGGTGGGCATAGTATGCAAAAAGGACGTGGTAAAGGCGATAGTCTCATAGACTCAAAGGTATCCTCTGATGCCCTGGACATGGGTGAGTTGGTGGTGGAGACCAGTTCAGAAGAGGAGACGAAGGACCTTGGCAGTGTTATTGGGAGGATACTTCAAAGAGGTGAAAGCCTATTTGTCCATGGAGACCTTGGCTCAGGTAAGACCGTATTGATAAAGGGGGTTGCAGAGGCTTTCGGAATCAATGAAAGAGAGGTAACCAGTGCGAGTTTTGTTATAGTGGCGGAGCATTACGGCAGGATCCCCTTTTACCATATTGATCTCTACCGTCTCGCCCCTGAACATGTTGAGGACCTCGCACTTGAAGAGTACATTGAAGGGGATGGGGTATGTGCAGTGGAGTGGGCAGACAGGCTTCCCCGGAGTGACTGTACTGTGGAGGTGCATATCTCATATGTGGATCCACAGAAGAGGAGGATAGTTATAAAGGCAGATGAGAAGAAACTCTCTGAGTTAAAGAAACTATGGAATTTAAGAGGATAGGTGTAATAGCAAAGGTAGGCAGAAGGGAAACCCTGAAGGTGGTCTCAGAGATGATACCCTGGCTCAGGGATCGGGGCTATGAGGTGATGCTGGAACATGCCCTTGCAGAACCTCTACATGAACAGGGTTATACAAGGGCAGAGATAGGTGATAGCGTGGACCTCCTGATAGTGCTCGGAGGTGACGGGACCATGCTCTCCGCAGCAAGACTGGTTGCACCAAAGGATGTCCCCATCCTTGGGGTGAACCTGGGTGGATTGGGGTTTATAACCGAGGTGAACGTCTCAGAACTGTATCTCGCCTTACAGAAGATGCTCACAGGAGAGTGTTCCATCGAGGAGAGGATGATGCTTCAGGCCAGGGTGATAAGACATGGAGAGGAGATAGCACAATACAATGTACTCAATGATGTTGTTGTCACAAAGGGTGCCCTTGCAAGGATTATTGACCTGCAGACATTTATAGATCACAACTATGTGACCACTTACAAGGCAGATGGTTTGATACTCTCAACTCCCACTGGCTCCACCGCCTATAATCTCTCAGCAGGTGGACCGATACTGCACCCATCTGTGGAGTGTATAGTCCTCACCCCTATATGTCCTCATACCCTCACGAACAGGCCCATAGTGATACCTGCAGACAGCGTGGTAGAGGTCTCTCTTATATCAGAGAGTGAGGATGTATTTCTTACACTGGATGGACAGGTCGGGATGACCCTAAGGAGAGATGATACAGTTACAATCAGAAAGTCACCATACAGGACAAGGTTGCTCATGCCCTGTGAGAGGGACTACTTTCAGGTGCTCAGAGAGAAGTTGAACTGGGGGATGAGATGAACCAGTATCAATTGCTGAGGGATATCCGGGAGGTGCTGATGTATTACAGTGCGATTGGTATAGAGAGGATTCCCCAGAGTCTCTACAAAAGTATGGAGGAGGTTATGTATTCCATTGAAGGATTGAACCCCTCCGGAGATACCGATGGGCAGAAAAAGGAGAAACTCCTGAAAAGCCTGCGAGAGGAGATAGGTGAGTGCACCAGATGCAGGCTTTCTGAGAGAAGGACTAATATCGTATTTGGTGAGGGAAATCCTGATGCAGGGTTGATGTTTGTAGGTGAGGCACCCGGTGAGGAGGAAGATATACAGGGTCGCCCCTTTGTGGGCAGGGCCGGTGAACTCCTTACCCGTCTGATAACAAAGATGGGGTTCAAAAGGGAGGATGTTTATATAGCGAATGTGGTAAAGTGTCGTCCCCCGGGAAATCGTAAGCCTCTGCAGGATGAGATAGAGACCTGTATCCCTTTTCTCAGAAAACAGATCGAGGTTATATCTCCTAAGGTTATAATAGCCCTTGGAGATGTGGCTACAAGGGCGCTCATCCCGGATGCAAAGAATATATCCAGAATGAGGGGCCGATCGTACAGACAGGGCAAAATATATATTGTACCCACCTTTCATCCCTCTTATCTGCTCAGGAACCCCTCCCATAAGATCCTTACCTGGAACGATGCCCAGATAGCACTGAAGTTGCTTAAGGAGGTCTGAGACTGTCAATGAGATCAAAGGCGCTTTTGATTGTCCTCTGTGCTGGACTTATCTTCCCTTTGCATAGAGTTGTGTATGCCGGGGATGAACTGAGGAAGGAGTCCAGGACCAAAGAGGAGGTGATTGAGAGGGTGGTCGCATTTGTTGATGACAGCCCTATCACCCTTTACGATTTTGAGGTCTTCTACAAAAAAATGAAGACACTTGACCCATCCACTTCACCAGGTGAGGCACTTAATACCCTGATCAACAGAAAGATACTTTTAAAGGAGGCGCGAAGATTAAACATCAGAGGTGACACTGATGATGAGATTATCAACCGGTATATCCATCTGAAGATAAGGCTCTATGTGAGGGTCTCTGATAGTGAGGTTTTACAGTACCTCAGACAGCACCGGAGTGAGTTGGGAGGAGGCTCTTATGAAGACCTCAAATCCGATATCAAGAGACTGCTCATAGAGGAGAAGGTGAACCAGGCCCTAGCGGAACACTTAGAGACCCTGAGGAAGAGATACTATGTGAGGATCAACTACCTGCCGAAATAGTGTGGAGGGTTCATCCTCTGCAGGTTATCGGTGGTAGCAGGAAGATAGACATCGAACTTCGTCCCCTTATTCAGTGAACTCTTCACATCTATGTATCCACCGTGTTCCTTCACTATCCCGTAGACCATGGAGAGACCGAGCCCTGTCCCTTTCCCCTTCTCCTTGGTGGTAAAAAAAGGCTCAAAGATCCTTGACAGGGCCTTTTCTGGAATTCCCTTGCCAGTGTCCTCTATTGATACCACCACATACTCTCCTGGTTTTATATGCGGGAGCCCGTCGAATACCTCTTTCAATGTTACCCTGTCAGTCCTTATCCTCAAAGTACCCCCCTGGGGCATCGCGTCTCTGGCATTCAGCACTAAGTTCATCAATACCTGTTCAATCTGGTTGGGGTCAGCCTCAACAAAGGGCAGGTCATCATGGAGTTGCTTCTGGATCTCTATGTTCTTCGGTAGTATCCTGGCAAGCATTTGGTGAGTCTCGTTTATGAGGTCGTTCAGATTTATTCTTGTCTTCTCGATCTCTGTCTTTCTTGCAAAACTGAGCAGTTTGTTTGCAAGTTGAGATGCCTGCCTTGCCGACCGGTTTATCTGTCTTATCAACTGGAGGGTCCTCTCATCAAGTCGGCCCTCCTGGATGAGCATGTCTGAGTATCCAACTATCACGGTGAGGAAATTATTGAACTCGTGGGCCACCCCGCCCGCCAGTTCCCCCACACACTCCATCTTCTGGATCTGGAGTAGTTGCTGCTGCAGGCGTTTCTTTTCAGTTATATCTCTACAGAACGCCTGAATCACCGTCCTGTCCTCCAGTCTTATCGCCTTCGCACTCACCTCTATGTTCACCTCCTCCCCATCTTTCCTGAGGTGCTTTGTCTCAAAAACGAGGGACTGCCCTTCCAGCAGTCTCTCAAGCCTTTTCTGCCATTGTTCTCTGTCTTTTTCCGAGGAGAGGCTTTCAAAAGAGGCACCAATAAGGGCATCCTTTTCAAATCCATAGATATCGCTTGCCCTGTTGTTAACGTCTATTATCACTCCCTTTTCATCCATAATCAGTATTGCATCATTGGCCTGTTCAAATAGAGACCTGAGCATCATCTCTGATTTGTTCAGTTGCTTGGTCCTTTCCTCAACGAGGTGCTCCAGGTTGGCTGAGTAGAAGGCGAGTTGTTTCTTGTCCTGTTCAAGTTCGTATTGTAGTTCCAGTTCCTTTATGATGCTCCTTTGATTCAGTATCCTCCAGCCAAAGGCCACTATAATTGTGGAGATGAGGAAGGCGTTACTGTTTATAAAGGCCTGGTGGTCCACAATCCTGTCGTAAAGCAGGATTGGTATAAGGTAGATGAGATAAAGAGAGATTGAAAGCACAAGAGAAACAATAAGGTGGAGTGGCAGTATGCCGAGGACACAGATGATAAGCAATATATAACCCGCATAGTAGAGAGACCTGTGTCCACCAAAATCCAGTATCATCAATTCAATAGTGGCAGCGGACAGGAGTATCCCGAGGATGGTGAGAAAATACTGATAGTAGAGGTTTCTCTTCAGTCTATTGGCCAGGAAAATAAGGCCGAGGATTAAAGAGATCGATGCTCTATATACAAGAAACTTATTAAAGTTTTCAGGTGTAACAAAATAATCGAGAACACTAAGGGCAAGGAAGAAAACTATTCCGAATATTGCACTTATCCCAACCCATGAGTGAGTTATCTTCTCTATCTCATTTCTGATATATCTGTCACGATCATTATCCATATCACAATTTTATCATAATTTTCTATTCTCCCTCTTCAAAATCATGCGTGCAGTGTCAAGACCCATGTAGGCCACACCTGGAATACCCTGTGTCTGGGCTGTCCAGTGTCCGGTAAGATACAGGCCATCGACCGGGCCTCTCTGGCGGACCTCAGGTGTAAACAATTGAGAGGGGGTGCTGGCCCATCCATAGGCAGCCCCCCTGTGGTTGAGAGTATAGCGGTAGAGGGTGAATGGTGTTGCGGCCTCTTTATGGAGGATGTGGTTCTTAAGCCCTGGTATCACGTTCCTGTCAATCCTGTCTATAAAGTCATTCATTAGCCTCTCCTTATTCTGCCTCCAGTAGGCAGGTGTCTTGTAGGGGGCATTAACAAAGGCGAGGATGGTCTTTTTGTCAGGGGAGATCCTGACCATAAAGCCCTCTACCCTGTTGATTTCACCACTGCAGGCATATCTGTATGCCCTCTCAAGGTCATAATAGGGCAGAAACCAGATATTTGTCCCAGGTTCTGGCAGAGCAGGAGGGGGTTCTCCTATTCCGAGATAGAGTATAAAGGTGGACAGAGAGGGTTTCAAGCTCTTTACCCTCTCTACAGTCTCTCTTTTTAGCCACTTTCTTGGGAGTACATGCAGAAAGAGTTGTCTGACATCGGCATTCCAGACAACATACCTTGTGGTGATCACATCTTTACTGTCCAGCCTCACTCCCCAGACCTTCCCATCTTTCACCATTATCCTCCTGACGAGGCTCCTGAAGGAGACCTCTCCACCATATTGCTTTAGATGCCTGATTAGTGTGTCAGGAAGGTGCTGCATGGAACCATCAGGATAGTATCCACCGTCCAGAATGAATTCCCTCAGTATCTTGGTGCCTGTGAATGCAGAGATGAGTGATGGTGGCAGGGCCCCGTTACCCAGTACAGGCAGGGCAAAGAGGGTCTCGACCTTTTTATTGACGAAGTATCTGTTAAAAAGTTCGAGCAATGTCACTCTTCTCAGGGCAGCAGACTCTACAGGTTTTGAATTTATGAGAAAACCAAATAGGGCTTTAATACCGGTGTGTTCATCGGGGAAGAGGGTACAGATCTCATCCACTGTCCTGTCCACTTCTGCATAAAATGAGACCTCTCCATCTGGCAATATTATTCTGTCACAGGGATCGTATTTCTTTATATTGCATTTACCCTCAAGGCCCAGCTCCCGCATAACATATCTCATGTTTCCATCTTCTCTATAACTACCGAAGGAATGAGCAGCAGCATCAAAGTGAAAGGGGCCCCTTCTGAAGGACGTGCAGTATCCGCCGGGTTTGAAATGTTGCTCCAGTACAAGGACCTTCATCCCCTGTTTGGCAAGGTAGGTCCCGCAGACAAGCCCACCAATGCCGGCTCCGACTACCACCACATCATACTCATACCCCGACCTTCTCATCCTCCAACTCCCTTACAAGGGTCTCTGTCAGATTGATGATATCTCCAACTGTGGTAAGGTTTGGAAGGTCCTCGTCCTTTACCCTTACCCCAAACCTCTTCTCCACAGCAACTGCGATTTCTATGGCCTTTACCGAATCAATGTCAAGGTCATCCACCAGTCTTGCATCCAGAGTTACCTCCTCCTCATCAAGGCCTGCAACATCTGCCACTATTGAGACTATTTCTCTTACCACATCTTTCATAGATTCCCTCCTTTTGAGTTTTATATCAGGGCAAGGCCCACTTTTTTATTACCACAGATGCATTGTTTCCCCCAAAGGCGTAGGAGTTATTCAATGCAACATTGACCCTCTTCTTTCTCGGTTTATTGGGCACACAATCAATGTCACACTCAGGATCCGGGGTTTCAAAATTGATAGTAGGAGGAATTATGTCATTCTTTACCACCAGTGCGCAGGTGATGGCCTCCAGGAGTGATGCTGCTCCCATGGTATGCCCTATCATGGACTTTATAGAACTAACCGGAATGCTCCTGTACCGTTCACCAAAGACCCTCTTTATTGCTTCGGACTCTGTCCTGTCATTAGCAGGTGTGCCTGTGCCGTGGGCTGATATGTAGTCCACATCCTCCGGTCCAATACCCGCCTCTTTTAATGCCTTCCTCATACAGGAAACAACCCCCTCCACTGAGGGCAGTGTCATGTGGCTTGCATCACAACTGAGCCCATAGCCTATCACCTCACCATAGATCCTGGCCCTTCTGTCTATCGCCCTCTCCATCTCCTCCAGTACTATCGCGCCTGCCCCCTCTGCAACCATCATCCCCTTTCTGTTTCTGTCAAAGGGCTGACACCTCTCTGGTGCAACCGCCCTGAACTGATTGAACCCTGTGAAGGAGATTCTTGAGAAGGCATCGCTTGCACAGCAGATAGCCAGATCGACCCTGCCGAGTCTTATCAGGTCAAACCCCCAACCAATGGCATAATTGCCGGCAGCACAGGCCGTTGAAAGAATCAAAGTTGGTCCCTGAATATTTAACATCTCACTTATTGCAGAGACAGTGGTATTAGGAGGTAATTGGTAAAAGAGATGGGGATTTTCATAAGGTGTTTCAGAACGGACATATTTGTCATTAATAGTCTCAATTACCTGAACAGGTCCTGTAGTTATACCATAGGTGATGGCAACAGGGGAGACCAGCCTCAGAGATGCATCTTCAATAGCCTTAATGACTGCAACAAGGGCCAACTGAGTAGCCCTGCAATACCTGGAAAGGATCTCCTCGGGCAGGAAGTCATCTGCCCTGAGCCCCTTAACCTCTCCACCCAGATGTGTTGGATAATCACTGGTGTCGATTGACGTGACCCTTGATATGCCTGAGCGGCCCTCAAGGAGAGACTGCCAGAACTCCTGCCAGCCAGTTCCTATGGAGGTAACGACTCCGAGGCCTGTAATGACCACTCTTCTCATGGTCTTTTCATCACTACTGAAGAGGCATTGCCATAGGGGTCTGTGGAGATGATGAGGGCGTTCTGTATACTCTGCTCCCTTGCTCTGTGAGGGACATAATCGAGATCACACTCGGGGTCCCTTACATTGTAATTTAAAGTTGGGGGTATAAAACCCCATTGTAGTGCACCTGTAACTGCTGCTACAGCAAAGGCCCCAGAGGCTGAATAGGTCTCCCCCAGGATTGATTTAACAGCACTCACCGGCACCCTGTAGGCATCTTTACCGAAGACCCTCTTTATCACCCTTGTCTCAATAAGATCAGTCTCCTTAGTGGAGTTGGCACCAGAGGCTATGTAGTCTATATCCTCAGTCCCCATCCCGGACATCTCAAGCGCGGCCTGGATGGATACCATTAGAGACTCCTCCAAGGAGTATGAGATGGCATTACTGTAGCCTGCAATGATTGATAGCGGTGTTACCCCTCTTTTTTGTGCATGGTCCCGTTCCTCCAGGACCATCAATGCAGCACCCTCAGAGAGGATAAACCCCTGCCTTCTGCTGTCAAAGGGGAAGAACAAAGGTGTTCCACCATTTTGGGGTGCGAGCATCCCGAGTGCATGAAACCCCATAAGGGTCTCCTCGCAGAGTTCTTCAACTCCACCTGCAAGGACCACATCTGCCCTTCTCATCTTTATAAAGTCTGCGGCATACCCTATGGCATCAAGACCTGCACAGAAACCGGTTGAGATTGTGGTGTTGAAACCCCTGATATTGAATCTGATGGATACATGGCTTGCTGGAGAGTTTATCACGGTGTTGGGGAAGAGGGAGGGGTTGACGAATCGGGGTCCCTCTAAGATTGCAGACCTGTCAAACTGACTTATACTATGAAGGCTCCCGTAGGTGGCCCCCACAGACACCCCGGTCCTGTCTGATTTCTCCTCTGTTATCTGAAGGGAGGCATCCTGCAGTGCCAGAAGTGCCGCTACACAGAGAAGACGGGTGCTTCTGTCCATTGTCCGTAGGCCCTTTTTCCCGAGAAACTCTGATGCATCAAATTCCGTTATCTCACCAGCCACTATCCTGTTCAGCGGCCCTTCCGATGATCCGGACTTCTCTATTAGTGATGTGTCAAATAGTGTAACCTCTTTAAAGTTGCTTATCCCCTCTCTGAGGGACCTCCAGAATTCCTCCTTGCCCGTTCCAATGGGAGAAACGACACCTATCCCTGTGACCACCACCTCTGCCGTTTCAGCACTCATAGTGGAGACTGAGTCCTCCATCTACCACTATCACCTCTCCGGTGATATACCCGGAGAGGTTACTTAAGAGAAAGACCACTACCCTCGCCACCTCATCGGGTCTGCCGAACCTGCCTGAGGGGATGATCCCCTGAAGAGTCTCTCTGTATTTTGGCCGGAGTCGTGAAGTCATGTCTGTTTCAACAAATCCAGGTGCCACCGCATTGACCCTGACATTGTAGGGGGCGACCTCCCTTGCGAGGGATTTCGTGAAGGCAATAATTCCAGCCTTTGCTGCTGCGTAATTGGCCTGGCCAGGCAGTGGATGTATACCGCTTACAGAAGAGATATTCACGATGGAACCGCTCTTCTGTCTCAACAGTGTGCCTATGAAGACCTTTGTGGTGTTGTAAACACCTGTAAGATCAGTCTCTATCACCTCATCCCATTCTGTCTTCTGCATCATCACCAAGGATCTGTCCCTGTTAATACCTGCGTTGTTCACTATAAAATCCACCCTGCCAAATTCGGCAACGACATCTTCTGCAAGGTGTCGCATCTGTTCGTAGTCCCTCACATCAACCTGAAGTGCAATGACCCTCCTTTTCTGGTTATCCAGCGTCGCTACTATCTCCTCTGCAATAGGATGGCTCCCCCGATAGGTGAACACACAATGGGCCCCTTCTCTGGCTACCGCCTCAACCACTGCCCTCCCGATTCCCCTCGTACCACCAGTTACAACTCCTACCTGTTCCCTGAGCAGATCCATGTTTAGACCTTCTGGATGGTGTAAAAGATGATGATCCCCGTATCTTCCCTGGTCTCCTTTATACATTCAGGAGGTATGCCTGCACTTTTGAAGATGTACATAAAGTCGTCCACTGTCCTCTGGATAAAGCCATCCCAGTTGACGAGCCAGTGGTACACGTGAGGACTGTATCTGGCGGCATCCTTGAAGGCAGCAATTAATACCCCACCGGGGTTCAGAAGTCTGTAGAGCGAGTTACACAGTTTTATGAGGAACTGAGTGGGCAGGTAGTCGAATAGGCCAACACTGTAAATTATGTCCTGTTCTCCAAAATCCCTCTTGTTCAACTCATAATCAAACATCCTGAGGGCATTGTATCTGTAGAAGTCCAGATGGGGTAAGAGTCCAAGATAGTGAAGTCTGTTCTGAGCAAAATTGAGGGCCTCTGAGTCATTGTCGATACAGGTAACATTTGCGTCCGTCTTCTTGATGTCAAGGGCGAGCCCGACCAGTTCCCTGCAGGCCCCACAGCCTATGTTCAGGATACACGGACTCCTTCTCTTCAGAATCTCCCCTCTCAGGAGTTCCTCCAGTTTCTTGATCCTGTTTCTCACTGCTACTGTGAGGGGAAGATTCAGTGCATAAAGGTCAAGATAAAGACCTATACCCTGTGACATGGGTGTATTCCGATAGATACACTCAAGGGTGAGATAGTCTCCCTGGTATCCGAGTGGCCATGTCCTGGCCCTGTTTATAAAGTAACTCTTGGAATAAATGTCACGGGTCTTGAGCCTGAAGTCTATCTGTGCCTTCTTTATTATCTCTCTATCGGACACGCCATTTTCAAAGTCTTCAATGTTTCTGAGAAGTTCATCAATGGTGCTTGTGAGCCTGTTGTAGATCTGACCGTGAGAGTACTCTCCCCTCTCAATCTCTCTTTCCAGGGTCTCCATGGCCTCTATATGTTCATAGGTGGTTATCTCCAGGTGGTGTATCCATCTCTCTCTGATCTCACTTTCGTATAACTCGAGATAACCGTCATGGGCAAAGTCTACTGTGAGACCACAGTTCAGACATCTCTTGCTGTTGGTCTCCAGAGGGACACCACAGAATGGGCACTTTTCAAGTCCTGTCAACCTTTCTCTAATTACCATCCATAACCTCTTTTTGAGAGGCCTGTGATTCAGAAATCTCACAGCAACGCCACCTCTCTCCTTCCTCAAGACCCTCGCCTCGATAGGGATATCCTTCAGGGTCTCTGCAGGGATGTGGAGTATCAGTTTTGTATCTCTCTCCAGAGGGGGAACACCCTTCAAAAAGGCACCATTTAAGCCCAGATTGGCAAGTGTGGCATTCTGAGTTCTGGGTTGACTTTCAGAGAAGGATATAGACACTGGCATCGATATGTTTACTCTCAAGTCCAGTCTACCCATCTTTCCCTCCTTTTAGGGTTATGGACTTCAGGTCTCTCTCCGCCCCTGTTAGGTAATTATATCCTTTTAATTTTATTTTGTCAACTCACCGGCATTCCTCCCAGATTTACCGTTAGACTTTCGGTCAAAACTCGGCAGGGACCCCTGAAAAATCCAGATTTTTCAGTGTCTGAGTCTCTCACCCCCACAAAATCTCTGATTTTCTGGAGACCCACTGCCGCAAAAACTTCTTTCTTGACAATATCTTATCTTTTCTATAATAATTATGTAAAGACCAGGAAAGACAGGTGAAAGGGGTGTAACATGACACGGGCCGATATAATAGAAAGGATCTATGAAAAGGTGGGGCTTTCTAAAAAGGAGGCACAGGAGATCATCGAAATAATAATCGATACAATAT
>WGER01000027.1 GCA_015492645.1 Nitrospirota bacterium | reverse complement strand
GAATATAATTCCTTATAAGCATATCTAAACAAAGCAGAATTCAATATCGCTAAAATAATAAGAATATCGTAATTCTCGCTAACCATGATGTAACTAGATTGATTAACAAACATTTTTCCATTGTCAAGAGCAAAGGCATAATCTGTCTTAGTAGTTTTGTTGAATATAATCTTCTCCTTCTCAAATTCATGATAATAAGCAATGGTATCTTGTGTTTCAAACCATTTGTTTTTTGTCTTTTTTCTATGGCCTGGCTTGCCATCCTGTTTCAATCTATCACCAAAGGATTTGAGATATGACTTTAAAGAAGGCAACTCATCAATATTGATATTTTTAGCAGGAAAAGTTCCTATCACCCACAGCCCTGCCCAATTATAGTAATACCTCCCGATATCTCTGCCTCTCAAAACAGGCCGTATTATTTCTTCTGTAAGTCTCCTTTCCTCCTCAGTCCTGCAGTTTCTGAGTATCTCTTCTCTTGTTTCTGTATCAATGATAAATGCCTTGTTGTAGCCTGTCAGAACTCCCCTGAATATCCTTACATCCCACTCCTTAAGTGGCACTCCTATACGCTCAATCTTTTCTTTTAACCTGAGGACTGCCTCGTCTGTAAGGGTCCATGCAGTGGGAGAAAGGCTTCCCTGTGGCATGGTCTTCTGGAATTGTCTTATGTAACTGACGATGTCCCCATCAACCTTATTAGTTATGTTCGTAAAACTCAGGCGATGGTTTTCTGCAGGGGACCTTTTTCTGAAAAGGATGATGTTTGTGTCCACAGTCTGTTCAAACACTGGATGACCACTGAAGTCCACGATATTAAGGACCTCTGTGTTTTCTTTCAGAAAGACCCTCAGTTTCTCTCCATACTTTGCCCTTAGCCATTTGTTGCTTGAAATAAAACAGAGGACCCCTTCAGGCCTTAGCAGTTGATAGCCCCTTTCATAAAAGTATGTATAAAGGTCTGCCGTGGAGGTCCAGACCTGATAGTTCTGGCTCTTTAGTGCTGGCTTCAGGTTTTTAATCTTTTCCTGCCTCACATAAGGCGGGTTTCCAATCACGATGTCAAAGCCACCCTCACCCCTGCCCTCTCCCTCGGAGGGAGAGGGGGTTTTTATCCCGAACATCCACTCAGGGGCAAACCAGTCGGCAGGATGTTCTGTGTCATAAGGGTCCCAGTTGATTACTTTATTAAAAGTCTCAAGCATTCTCTTATATGAATCAACCTCGGAGCGTATACTGCGAATCCTCTCAAGGATTTCCTTTCTCTTCTGTTCATTCAGGTCAACCTGAACCTTGCGGGTCTCAAATAGGTCCTTCTCCTCAACGGTTACGAGGTGTGGTTCCTCCGGGATGGAGTTTAATTGGTCTTTCAGTGGACCAATCCTCCGGGCAACACCCTCCATGTAATCTTTGATAACTCTCTCCATTTGTTGCCTTATCGCTTTGTCCTGGTCCCTGATTTCTCTCTTCTTCTCATTGTCTGCGGTCTGGAAGTATTCCTGCCTTAGATGAAAGAGTCTCTCGTAAAGGTCATGCAGTGGGCCTAATTTCTCTGGCAAAATGTGCAGCCTTGAATTCAGACCCATCAGGGTATTGGCTGCGACAAACTTCGTCTCCAGGTTTGGAAGGGGCTCAATGTCAAAGTTTTCTTTACTCTTGTCAACAGGAACATCCACAAGAAGAGAGATGAAAAACCTGAGTTTACATATCTGGATTGCTATGGGCTGGATGTCCACCCCGAAGAGGCAGTTTTTGATGAGATAGATCTTTCGGCCGTAGTCCAGTTCGTTTATCCTGAACTCTTCCTCTATCTTGTTTATAAGAACCTCCCTGAGGACGGGGTCCTTTACATTCTCACTGACTGCCCTTATCTGCTCTGCCTTCCACTTCTCGTTGTGAGGGTCAAGTTTATGAAGTATATGGACCAGTTTGTGGAGGACTCCCATAGGAAATGCACCTGAGCCTACCGCAGGGTCAATGACCCTGAGGTTGTGGATAGCGTTGATGAGAAGGTCTGTGGTCCTCTCATCAAAAGGGTTTTCATCATCTTCATAAGAGAAGAGTTTGTCAAGTGAAGCAGGGTCTAAATTTGAGATCTGCGATTTAAAATACTCTTTGAGGGATTCTTCTACCATGTAGTCAACCACTTCCCTTGGTGTGTAATAACTGCCGGTGGCTTTTCTTGCAGTGGTGGCAGTTTCAGGATTATAACTGGCAAGGAGGTTTTCAAAGACCTTTCCTAAGAGTTCTGGGTCAAGGGCAACCTCTTCATCCACAGGGGTGTTTTCATCAATGGTGAAATTGTAGGATTTGAGGATGTTTATAAGTCCTCTAACTGGGACTTTTTATACCTTGCCTCGCCGTAATCCCTGCTGAGGTCTTCTGTTCTCTCCTCCGAAAAGAAGAGAAAATTTGGCACAACAGGTTGATACTTCCTGGACCTTTCTGTGAACCCATCTATGTAAATATCGTTTCTTCCATCGTCAAGACACTCAAAGAGTCCTCCATTTAAGAAGGGGATCTCATCAAAGTACTCTTTCATCTTCTCGGGCGACTTAAACAGATCATGATACCGATAAACATACTGGTTGCCAAAGTCAGGGTTATACCCTTTACTGTATCTCCTCTCTTCTCTGAATCTTCTTTCCTCCTTCCTGGTGTTAAGGGTTGCGAAAAATAGGTTCTGGAGGATGGCCCTGTAAAAGGTGCTTTCATCGGGGTCAAGGCTTTTGAGAATCTCAGATTTAAGATTTGAAAGGTCAAAGAGATAATCTGGCACTATGCCCTTTTGTTTCATGAACCATATAAAGATAAGACGGGTAAGCAGCCTTATGAGGGCAATATTTCTGCCGTTGGGTTCTTCCTCTGCCGAAGGAGGGAACCGGACATGCCTGAGTGCCCAGAAATACCAGTTTGCTATTTCCTGATAGAACTCCTTTGTGACCTTTTCAACACTGAATGCCTCCTTAATGGACTCAAGGGTTGAGAAGTCTCCCTCGCCTATCTGCTTGAGAAAGGTCTTATTTGTCTGTTCAGGGCTTACAAAGTAGGTATAGCGTTTGAAATGGCTGAACTGGCGTTTTGTGCCGGTGTAATTTACAGTGATCAGTGAAAACCGGAAGTTTCCGTTTTCGTCATAAAATATAAAAATCCCAGCATCGGAGAGGGTATCTTTCAGGATTCTCTTGCCCTTTTCATACTGGGCCTTTTTGCCAGAGCGTTCTGTAAGGTCACGGTTTACCCTGAATGAGTATATAACCAGTTTGTCTGTTTCGTTGAAAGGTATCTCGCCAAGGAAAAGGGCCTTGGTGAACTGGTCGTCGTTGTACTCAGGGGCAGGTTCGGAATAGGGGCGGAAGGAGCGGTTTTTTAGCCTGAAGAAGTCTATGAAGCCTTCAGGGGAGAAGTTGTGGATTATGTCTTTTAAGAGTTCTCCTGGCATCAGTATAAGATTTCAAATTTCAGAATAAAAAATTCAGATTTCAGATTTGAGATTTCAGGGTTCAGGTTTCTTTCTTCCCTGCTCTGTTATCTCCTTAAGTTGTCTTAAAAACTCCTCCTGTTGTTTTTTATGCTCATAGAGTCTCTTTTCTTTATCTGTAAGGTATCTCTGGCCAGGAATGTCGGAGTTTTGAAGTGTCTCTGCCCATGCCCTTAATTGGCGGGAGATGCTCTCGGAAAGGGATTTCAGATTTGAGATTTCATATTTGAGACCTTTAAACTCAGGCAGTCTTTCCATAAAGCAGAGCATGGAACGGACTTCTCCTGCTGAGCCACGGGCAATGTAGAGGAATGTAAGGAGTTCCTGAGTTGTACCCCGTTCAAAGCCCTCGGCAATGTTGTTTGAGACAGAAAGTGCTGCCCTTTCTATCTGGTCCTTCAGACTGCAAAATCCCTTAAAGGCAGATGCCCTGGTAAGGTTATAAACCTTCTCGGCCAGTTCAACCGCCCCCTGCCAGACAGGAAGTTCTTCAAATCGCCTGTAGGTCATGCTATGAAGATTTCAAATTTCAGAGTTGAGATCTCAGACTCCATAATTTCAGTCATAATTTCAGATTTGAGATCTCAGATTTCAGATTTATTATAAAGGCTTTCTGTTTTCAATGGCAATGATAATCTCCTTGGTAAGGGCCTTTATCCTTTCCTTTTCCTTTTCAAGATAATCCTCACCAAGTTCTCTTTTGAGTGCCCTTATCTCCTCAAGGCCGTTCTTTTGTAAATCTATGTTTGCAATCCTTCTCAGGGTATAGTCAGAAAGGCTACCGTAGTCAAGAATGTCTTCAAGGAGTGTTCTGAGAAACCCTTTAAGGGGTATAAGTTCTTCCATTGCCTCCGCAGAGAGCATGGCCTTGAGGTTGTTGATTGCCTTTTGTTTTATGCTCTGCTCTGTTAAGGTCAGCCTGCCTGTCTCTTTAAAGTTCTTTATCATCTCATACTCATCCCAGAACCGCTTGCTGAGGGGGAGAGGCCTGAGGGAGGCGTCAGAGGGTCTGACCCTGTCAAGGATGTCCTCAAGGTCCTTGAGTTCTATCTCTGTGCCAGAGTAGTCCTTGTAATAGACAAAGAGCCTTCCCTTTTTGATAACGACAAAGAGTTCGTCCCTGTCGGAGGGTTTTGCCACCTTTACCCTTGGTGGAAAGTCTTTCAGCCTGTTAACAACCTCAGGATGCTCAGACTTTATCCTTTCAAACTCCTTCAGGACCCTTGTATAGAAACTCTCCTGTTCCATAGTGTCAGGGTTTTGCTGGACCCTGTTGTAAAGACCTGAGGGTGTGGGTTCTTCGTCTATGTCAAATATCTTTGAATCCTCTCCAAGGGCATTGTGGATGAGAAACATCTTGTTTGAGGCTATCTCACGGGACCGGACAAGGTCTGCCCCCTTTTCAGTGGGAAAGAAGTTTACTATGTAAAGGCTGTCAAAGACCTTCCTGCCGATACGGTTGATCCTGCCCACCCTCTGGATGACCCTGACGGGGTTCCATGGGATATCATAGTTTATTACTATGCCTGCACGGTTGAGATTGAACCCCTCAGAGATTCGGTCAGTGGTAAGGAGGACGTCGTAGTCATCGGCCTGCTGGTCCTCTGGATAGGAAGCATCAAAGTTGGCGAGAATCTCACGGGTCTTTGTCCTTGTAAGATCGCCTTTTACCACAAAGACCCTACCGCTGAATGCATCCTGCAGGAGGGGCTCAAGGTAACGGACCGTGTCAAGGTATTCTGAGAAGATGACAGCCTTTGGCTTTGGAGATTTAAGATTTGAGATTTGAAATTTGAGATTCTTTATCAGGCATTCTGCCTTGGGATCGTGTTTTACCAGAGCAAGGCCTTCCAGTTCCTCAAGAATCTTCTCAAAAAGGGCCCTGTCAGATTCAATATCAGAAAGGAACCTCTCAGGGTCTTTGAATTTGTCAACCTCATAGACTTCGTGGTGTTTGGGATATTCGCCCTTTTTTATCCTTTCTGCGTATTGCCTGAGTTCATCTTCAATGGTCTCCATGTCTTCTGTGTAAATCCTCATAAGTAATTGCCTGTCAAGGATGTATCTACCTGTTTTCCTTATAAATCCGAGTACAGTGCTGGTTATGTCCCTGAAGTTTTCAAGGCTCTGACGGAAGGAACCAAAGGAACTCTCAAATCTCTTAACAAGAAGCCTTCTCATGAAATCGTAAAGGTTGAACTGCTGGATATACTGAAAGTTTTCCTCCCTGGCCAGGTCATCAAAGGCGTCTATGCCGACTTTGTAGATAAAGGGTCTGTAAATGGCGCCCTTAAAGAGCCCTCCATCCTCCGGGAGGGCAAAGTATTCATTGATCACACGGTCATAAAACACTGACTGCTCCTTTGTCAGTTCATAAAACCACTCAACAGGGTCTTCCACCCTTGAGAGTTCCCTGACCTCATTCCGGTAATAGGGATTTCCCTGCAGATCAAGCCTGTTACGCCTGATGGTTACAGGCTCAATGGTATGTTTTATCTGCCTTGCCATGTAGTGGGCACGGTCTTTTACCTCTGAGAGGTTTATCTCTGACTTTCCAAAGAGTGCCCTGTAAAAGGAGACCGCCCTCTGTGCCTTCTTTGGGTCTGGGGAGTTTGCATATCGCTTGATATAGGAGAGTTTGTCAAAGATGCTCCTGAACTCAGTAAATTTAGATTCAAGGTCATCCGTAAGGGTTATGGTGGATTTTTTGGGTGTGATAAAGAGTTTCAGGAGAGAAAAGATGTCTGAAGGGCGGTTGTTGAAGGGGGTGGCAGTAAGGAGTATGACAGTCCTGCCCCTGCAGATGTTTTTCAGGAGTTCGTAGTCCTTGGTGTCCTGGTTACGGAACCTGTGTGCCTCATCAACAATCACCACCTCTATGTCCTTTGCCCTTGCTACAAACTCGGCCACTGTTTCAAGTTTTCCCAGAGAGAATGCCTTCCAGCCCAGTTTCGTCAGGTGAAACTCCTCAAGATACCTCCTCCAGCCCTCAGTGCCTGCCTCATTACCAACAATCCCAGGTGGTGCAATCACAATCCCCCTCTTTTTAAGTTCAAAGGCTATGGCACAGGCAATCACCGTCTTTCCAAGGCCAACGACATCGGCAATGATGACACCGTTGTTCCGCTCAATTATGGAAAGTGCCTGTCTGACGGCATCAATCTGGTACCTATACCTTCGGTAGCCATTTTCTTCAAGCAGGTCTATTACCCTCTCGCTGAGGTCCTTCCCGCGGAAACTGTCAAGATAACTCTTGAGGACCAGGGCGAAGCCTCAAGGGGTGTGATCTCCTTAATGAGGGTCTCCTTTTCCAGGACCTCAATGAGGCGGGCCTTTGTTACAGAGTCCTCCGTGATGGGGATTGCTCTCTGCCAGAGTCTGTCAAAATATTCCTCTGCCTCCTCTATACCGTAATCACTTATCTCAACATTGAACTCCTGCTGTCCTGTCAGTCCGGAGGCGGTGAGGTTGCTACTGCCTGTAATAAACAGGGCATTTCTTACCACCTGTCCCTCTTCAAGTTTGAAGATGTAGAGTTTTGCATGATTCGGCTCATGGGTCTTTCTGATAATTAGCCTGTCTGTTTTTATGAGTTGAAGAAAGAACCTGACCTGCTCGTAAAATTCACGGTTGTCAAACTGCTCTGTGTTTATGGAGTTCCTGATGGATTCAAAGAACTGGTAAAGCCTTTCCTCATCGGAAAGTCCTCTTTCATTGTGTCCGTGTTCAATAAGGCCATAGGCGGTCCTGTCAATATTGAGCCATACAAGGACCTTTATCTTCACATGAGGGTTGTCCTTAAGGGCCTCATATAGTTCCCTCAGGCCCGAGAAGTAGAAAAAGCCCACAAGGAACTTTAGTTCACGACTTTTTGAGACGAGTTCCTGGAGTCTCCTTTTGAGGCTTTTGTTAGGGCTATTTGTTATGAAGTTTGACAAAGAAGCACCTCACTCCTCATACTCAATTCCCTTTGCCTCACACCACCGCCTGGCAAGGTCCCGGAGGGCCTGGTCTCTGTATCTGAACCAGTCCTCTTCAATCCCGAACTCATGGATAAGGGCCTTGAACCTCCGGAATGCACCGCTTCCATGGATTGCATCATAGAGGGGCTCTCTCATTTCCCCGTCTTCCAGTTGAAGGGCAAAGTTCCGCATCTTTTCCCATTCGTGAAAATCAAACTTGCTTGGCAGGGGGATATAAACACCCTCTCTGTTTTCTAATATCTCCTTTGTACTCTCTATGACTTCCTTCTGCCAGTCTGGCATATCTTCTACAAACCTTTCTTCCTCCACTAATTTGATGTCCTCATGTGTGATATGGTAAATCTCGCCTGTCTTTTTATTAAAATAGCCAAAGACCTCCTCGTTCTGCAGGTCAATGGCATCGGCTATGTCCTGGAGTTTTACCTTCATGGCAAGTCCTCCTGTAAAATCCTTTCTGACCTTAATTCAGAAGAGCCTCCTCTGTCCCTCTGCCACGGCCTTGATATCGAAGAAGCGGTATCTGTCACCAAGGGACCGGGCCTGTCTATGAAAGAGGTCACGGATGTGGTCGTCCATCGTGAGATAAATGACCTGCCAGCCATCATTTGCCATATCAACAAGTGCCTTCACAAGGTGGGGCCTCTTCTGCCAGTCCACATGCTGAAAGGCATCGTCAAGGATGATGAACATCCTGTCATGGCCTGAAAGCCTGGAGGCCATACCGAGCCTCAGGGCCAGCAGAACCTGCTCACGGGCACCGGTGCTCAAGTCAGAAAAAGAGAAGGCCCCAAAGTCATCCTTTATCTCAAAATCGTCTCTTATCAACTGTATGCCATGGTACCTTCTCGTTATTGACCAGAGATGGTCTCTAAACTCCCTGGAGTTGAGAAGGGCCTCAATCTGTCTGTCCTCTTCCTCCTGCATCTGTTTCAGGTGTTGTGAAACCAGGATGCCGGCAACTATCCTCGCATTAACCATCCTGAGTTCCTTAAGGACTTCCTCCCTCTTCTCATAGAGGGCCTCTATGAGAGCGGGCCAGTCAGAGGAGTAATCTGCTCCACTCAACTGGATGGCCTGAGCCTTCAGGACCTCAAGGGCCTTTTCTTTCTCAGAAATCAGATCCTGTATCTTCCTCTCCTGTTCTTTTAGATCATTTAGCACTCTCTTATTGTATTTTACCTCAGGCTCCTGGGTGATATACTCCTCAGGGGATATCTCAAGCCCCTTCAGGAGCCCCTCAAGTCTGTTCACCTCGTCTTCAAGCGCCTTGACCCTGCCTTCTAACCGCCTTAAGGCAGGTCCCCACTCCTCTTCTCCCAATTTTTTATCCACAAGCCGGGTGATTATCTCCGATAGTTCCTGTCCTTCCTCATCAATCTCCTGTTTCAGTCTCTGCCACTCCTGATAAAGATGATCATACCTTGAGACCTTTTCCTTCACCTCTTCCATCTCCTGCTGGAGGCGCTGGAGGTTATCTTCGTCAAAATCCACCCCGGGGGGGTCAGAGACATATTCTGTGGGTTTCACCTGCAGAGAGGAGAGGAACTCCTTCCTTGATTGTATTTCACTCAGGAGTCTGGCCCTCTTGTCATAAAGGCCCTGCAGGACCTGAAGCCACTCCTCCTCGGGGCGGGCCTCTGCCTTCAACCTCTCAAAAAGCATCTTTACCGAATTCGCCTTCACCTCCAGAGAGACCCTGAGGGCCTCAAGATCCATCCCCTTCAGTATGGCCTCCTTTTCTGTAATCTGTCTTTTGAGTTCTTCAATATCTGCAGAGACGACTGTATCCCTGCCGAGGGCCTCCTTGAACCTCTCTTCCAGCACCTGTAGTTCCCTTGCCCTGGGATAGTCATCTAAGGCCCTCTTTAACCTCCAGAGATAATAACCCAGACCCAGCCCGGAGAGTAAGAGCAAGGCGGCTCCCAGAATCCCTTTATCCATAAGAAACCCGCCTATCCCACCCAAAAAAGAAAGGGCGGCAAGTATAAGGACAGGCACATTCGGTCTATAAATGGGTGGATTGTTCTGGAGTTGCTGGTATCTTGAGGCAGCCTCAGGGACCCATCTGAGATTAGAGAGTTCATCCTCAATTCTCTCTCTTTCCCTCTTCAGGTTCTCGTATTTGCCCCTTTCTGCCTGATACTGCCTGATGGTGAGATCCAGGTCCCTCAGGTCGCTTTCCGGGAATCTTCTGAGTTGCTCCTCCAGGCCGGTTATCTCCCTGGAGACCCTGTAGGCAAGATGCCTCTTGGCCATGATCAGTCTCTGTATCGCTGCCTCGAGTTCTTCCCTTTTCTTTAAAAAGGGCTGGAGGGTGACAATCTGTCTCTGGAGGTCCTTAAGCCGTTTAAGGTTTTTGAAGTAAAGACCCACCCTCTCCTTTAACCTGCCTATCTCCTCCAGCGATGGCATCTCCGAGAGTCGTCCTTTCAGTTCGTGGATCTGTCTGGATATCCTGTAAGCCTCATATCTCCTTGCCCTTTCCTGTTGCTCGATCTGTAGGCTGATACTCTCTCTCTTTATCTGGAGTTCCATCAATTCAGCAGACTGGAGCCCCCTCTGTACCCTCTCAATACACTCATTCAGATGCTGCAGTCTCTCCATATACTCAAACCTCTGTTTGCCCTCCCCCTGTCTCTTGATATCTATCAGCCCCTCTTCAGTGATAGTTGCAGCCTGGACCACCCTCTGGATCCGGCCCCGTATGTTCTCAAAGAATCTCCTTCTCAGAAAGACCTCCTTTATCGCATCCTTGCTGAGCCCATTGTCGCCTATACTAACATCAGCAGCCCTTACTACAAGGATCCTTGCCAGAGGCACCGTCAGAGACACGACTGTCTTCTCAAGGAGGTCATCCAACTTAGGACCGCCTCTCTGATTGAGATGAAACTCCACAGGTCTTCTCTCAAGCCCTTCCACTACAACCTTTCCCTGGGCAGACAGTTGTCTCAGAGGTGCCCAGTGGGTCGTTTTTGAGAAGATGCTTTGAATTATAAATTCTACAAGGAAGGTCTTACCAGACTCGTTTGGACCATAAAAGAGGTTCAGGTCTCCCAGGGTTGCCTGAAACTCGGGTATGGGGCCCAGGTTCTTTACTGAAAGATTAACAATCCTTATGGGCCTTGGCTCAGCGACCATAGAGGATGTGAAGGACCTCCCCCAGGATCTCCTCCCTTCTGAGATGACCCTCATTCAGGTCTTTAAGTTCAAGGGTCTCTATAACAGCCCTCATCCTTTTTATTAATGCCTGACTCTCGTCATAATAGGGGTCCTCAAGGAGACTCTCCAGTTCTGACACTATTGGTTCACCACCATCATAAAGTCGGATCCCCTTCTCTGACAGGAACTCCTTTACTGTCTCCACTACCCTCTGTCTGTCCTGAGTATAACCCTTGAGATGGAGTCTCAGTATCACTTTTTCTAAGTACCCTTCAGTGAGCCCCCAGGACTCGACCATCTGCTGGAGAGAGGACCTGAGGAGTTCCATCTCCTCATCCACCGGAAAGACCCATATGGTCTCCACAAAGTAGAGCACCTCAGGTTCCAGCATCCTCGGCTCTACTTCCAGTGTCTCAAGGTCCATCACAAGAAAGCCCCTTAAACCGGTCTCATTTATATCAAGACCACAGGGCGAACCCGGGTAATAGACCCTCCCGAGACCCTGCCAGTAAGGCCTGTGGATGTGGCCGAGAATCACCTTCTGCGGCTGGTATCTCTCTATTGCTCTTGCAGAAAGGGGCATATAGATACCCTTCTCATAGGGATGGGGCTGGTGGTAACCGCCTATGTAATCTCCGTGCCCCATGAGCACCCATCTTGAGGGCCTGTCTTTCTGTTCCAACACCTCTGTAAGGGCCTCGTCCATGAGCCTGTCGGCACTGTAGGGAAGAAAAAGCACCTGGACTGGGCCAATATCCAGAAAGTCCGGCAGAGAGAAGACCCTTACATTGGGACTGCTGAGGTGTCTCTGGCTGAGTCCCGGGTCATGGTTGCCGGGTATAATGTAAATTCCTATCTCCGGGAAGCCTCTGGCAAGGTGATCAAAAAAACTATAATTTGTGGCCTCCCTGTCAAACAGATCCCCAGCAATCACAAGTGTGGAAATGCCTTCAGAGACGAGGGCCTCGAGAAGTCTCCTCAGGGTATTGAGCCTTTCTGGTCTGTCCTCCCTCAGGTGCAGGTCTGCAGTGATGGCTATCTTCATATTTTATATATTTTATATAAGTATACCACAGCCATGTACCTAAATTAGTCGACCTTCAGAGGTCCTTTCTGATCACAAGCCTCTGATAAAACTCACACTTTGAGCAGTCGCCTATCTTCTGTGCTATAGCCCCCTTGACCCTCCCCTCGCAGTAGGTACCAGCCACCACCCAGCATACCCTGCCGTAAATAGGATAGGCTGGACAGCCCCTGTGTATCGCGTCATCCGCCCTTTCTATTCCACACTTCATATATTCCCAGCACTGCGTCTTGAAGGCATCTTCAGGTGCGACATAGGGGAAATAGAGGCTGAAGGAGGTACCAGTGCCTGAAATGCTACAGACCTTTATCCTGCCCCGGTGTTCTTCCATGATCTTTTTGCATATGGAAAGGCCAAGACCTGTGCCATGCCCTATCTCCTTTGTGGTAAAAAAGGGCTCAAAGATGCGGTCTATCTTGTCCTCAGGTATCCCAGAACCGGTATCAATAACATCTATCACTATATAATCAACTGAATGTTCTGTGTCCATCCTTGTACTCAAGGTGAGGGTACCACCCTCTGGCATAGCATCAATAGAGTTCATTATCAGATTATGAAGGACCTGTGTGACCTGTTCTGCGTCTATCAGTACCTGGGGGAGACTGTTGTCATAGTCTCTCACAATCACGATATCCCTCTCCTGACATGCCTCTTCAAAGAACTCCAGGGCCTTATCCACTACATCATTTATCTCATTATACCGGAGGTGATATTTTGCCTCTCGTGAAAAGGTCAGTACATCCCTCAGTGTCCTCTCCAGTCTGAGAACCTCATCACATATGATATCCACATATCTCATCTCCTTGGAGTCACTCTTCAGGGCCTTCTTGAGCCTCTTCGCAAATCCCCCAATGGCAGACAGCGGATTCCTTATCTCATGGGCAACATCGGCAGTCATCTTCCCGAGGGCAGAGAGTTTCTCTGACTCTATCAGTCTGGCCTGGAGGTTCTTGATCTCCTCTATCCTCTGTAGCAGTTCCCTGTTCAGGGTCTCGATCCTCTCCTTGTCTGCCCTCAATCTGTCTGAGAGGATACCCACTGGTAGGGCTATCAGAAAGAGGAAGGCGATCCTGAGTGACAGTTCAGTCCAGTGTATCATACCGAACTGGAACCTGCCTGCGACCAGATAAACCAGTGCAGAAAGTGTAGCCACAAATGCCCCAAAGGCATATCCATAATAAAAGGAATGGAGCACGGTTAGCAGATAGAGCCCCACAAAGTAACTACTATTGAATCCACCTGTACTGCTTATGAGCATATATAAAAAGGACATATCCAGAAAGAGCGAAAGCACATAGATCCTCTTCTTCTGAGAGAAAAAGAAAAATAGCAGGAGATAAAGGAAGAGACAGTAGAAAAAGAAATACAGGAGTATGTAATGGAGTCGCTCTCTCTGAACAGGTTCAATCTGTGCGAGTATGGACCAGATATACCCACCAAGAAGGGCAACAACCCTGAGTATAAGAAAACCAGAATCGGCTATCTCAAACTCTGAGATGAACCCCCTGACCCTCTTACCGAAAAACTGTCTTACTTCTTCCGCTCTACTCATATCTGAAACACCCTTTTACGCCCCAGGGCTTTCAAAATCAGATCCCTTGAGGACCTCCAGGAGCCTCTTTGCCCTGTCGTAGTCCACCTCTCTTACCAGCACGGTCTTTATGTTAAAGGGGGATATAAAAGGACCCACCTCTGATGAACTGAAAAACTCGCTCCTCACCTGATAGGGTATGCCCTCTGAATCGAGGAGGCTCTTCAGGAGCGTGAGTTCTACCTCATTAGAAGGACTACATAGGACTCTCATATTCAAAATAATGAGCAGTAACCCCTCAAGAGGTGAGAAGGGCTATGAGCCTGTCCAGTTCATCGAGACTGTAGTACTCTATCTCTATCTTGCCCTTTCCCCCTTTATCTTTCAGGGCCACCTTAGTCCCCAGGGCCCTCTTTAATCTCTCTTCAAGCGCCAGGATGTTCGGATCCTGCTTTCCGGGCCTCTTCTGCCGACTGCCGCCCCCTGTTGCGAGTGCCTCTGTCTGCCTCACACTCAGCCCCCTCTGTATCACCCGCCTTGCCAGTTCAATCTGGGCCGCCTTTGAGGGAAGTGCCAGGATCGCCTTCGCATGCCCCAGACTGAGTTGTCCCTTCAGGAGGGCCTCCTTTATCGGTGGAGGGAGTTTAAGGATTCTCAGGTAATTGGCCACGGTTGCCCTGTCTCTGCCCACCCTCTTTGCCACCTCCTCCTGGGTGTAACCAAACTCCTCCACAAGCCTCTGGATCGCCTCAGCCATCTCCAGGGGGTTCAGGTCATCCCTCTGTATGTTCTCAACGAGTGCAACCTCCAGGGTCTCAGGGTCCGTCAGTTCCTTAACTATCACCGGAACCTTCTTCATCCCTGCCATCCTGGCTGCCCTCAGCCGCCTCTCTCCCGCCACCAAGATATAGCCCTCCTCATCCTTACGGACAATTAGGGGCTGTAGCACACCCTTCTGCCTTATAGAGTCTGCCAGTTCCTGGAGGCTCTCCTCATCAAAGACCTTCCTCGGCTGGAGGGGGTTGGCCTTAATGCTTTCCAGAGGGACCTCAACCACCCCCTGTGGGGAGGGTCCCTCAGGTATAAGAGCCTTCAGTCCTTTACCCAGTGCCGTCTTCATGGAGTATCTCCTTTGCGAGTTGTAGATAACTCTGCGCACCCTTTGACCTTGCATCGTACAGGATCACGGGCTTTCCATGGCTTGGGGCCTCACTGAGAGTCACATTCCTGGGTATCACCGTCTCATACACCTCTGAGGGGAAGAACCGTCTCACCTCCTCAGCCACCTGACGGGACAGAACCGTCCTTGCATCAAACATGGTCAGCAGTATCCCCTCAACCTTCAGATCCGGATTAAGAGAACCCCTCACAAGGTTTATTGTGTTCATCAGGAGTCCGAGCCCCTCAAGGGCATAGTACTCACACTGCACAGGGATCAAAACAGAGTCCGCTGCAACAAGTGCATTGAGTGTGAGAAGCCCGAGAGATGGAGGACAGTCAATGATTATATACCCAAACCTCTGACTCATCGGCCGTAGTGCCCTGGAAAGGACCCTCTCTCTTTCTGCTATGCTGACCAGTTCCAGTTCCACTGCCAGGAGATCCACAGTGGATGGTATCAGGTAGAGATTCTCAATCTCTGTACTCAACAGCACCTCCTCTGGTTCCGCCTTCCCTGTGAAGACTTCATATATGGAGTGCTCAACCGCCTCCCTGTCAAAACCGAGTCCTGTAGTGGTATTACATTGTGGGTCTGAATCCACAAGGAGTATCTCACGACCCGCAAGGGCAAGGGATGCAGCGAGATTGATTGCTGTAGTGGTCTTACCCACTCCTCCCTTCTGATTTGCTATGGCCAGGACCTTTCCCATCCTATGTTCCACGTGGAACATTCACCATATCCTTTTTGAATTATACCAGATCTTCACCTCCTTTTTTCTGAGTCCCAGATTGTTCCATGTTTTTGTTAAGTCTCACAAAGAGATTTTCTATGTCGAACCAGCACTGCCCGCCTGACAGATCTATCGCATAAATCCTGTTTTCAGGGCAATCTAAGGCTGAGTCACTTTATATCTCACGGAGTCCCCTCTCCTCCGCCTCCCTCACCTCCCTGTACAGTTCCCTCAGACAGTCTTCATACTGGAGTTCTCCCCTTTCCACCCTGTCCATCTTCTCCTCAAGCAATCGAGTCCTCTCCTCTGAGAGGAGATCAGGAAACCGGCTCATGAGGTAGTCATATACCCTCCTGCCCTTAGTGGTCGGGTAGATGCGGCCATTCCTCTTTGTTATATAATCCCTCTGCAGGAGTTTCTCTATGATAGTGGCATAGGTGGATGGTCTCCCGATCCCTTTCTGTTTCATCTGTCTTACGATATCAGATTCAGTAAAGGGGTATGCCTCTGGTATCCAGAGCCTCCGGCCCCTTACAGTGTGTATACCCTCAGGCAGGGGGACCTTGACCCTTATGAACCATCGGTAGAGATCCACTGCCCTGCCCTTTGCCTCTACCACCCTGTCTTCCAGAAACTCCTTCCCTGAAACCTTTATACGGTACCTCTCCCTCTGGGTCATACAGGGTGGACACTGGCTCGCCATGAACCTCCTGAACACCAGGTCATAAAGGGCATACTCCTTCCAGGTAAACCCCTCCACGGGTATAACACCCTCATCCACAAGCCTCAGAAGGGTCTCCTTCGGGATGGGTCGCGTGGGTCTTATACACTCATGGGCACCTTCAGAGGCATATCTCCGCGGATGAAAGTCTGAACGGAGGTAATCCTGGGCAACCTTCAGCCCTGTCTGACTGACCGCAGTAGAGTCAGTCCTGTGATAGGTGATCAGACCTGATTCAAACAGGTTCTGTGTCACCTTCATCGCCTCCTGGGCACCGAGTCTCAGTATCAGATTCGCATCTGATAGCATCGTCTCTGTGGTATAGGGGGGTGGTGGGTTCACCTCGGTCAGAGTGGACTCTATCCTCTCGACCTCTATGGTGGTCTCCCCTTCAGCGATCTCTGATGGTTGTAATTCCTCCTTCAGAAGGAGGTCATATTCCTCTATGTACAGGGCGGGGTTCTTTCTCTTCTGGGCCTCTGCATTGTCTATTATCCAGCCGAGCACCGGTGTCTGTGCCCTGCCTGCCGACAGATTCCCCTCTTGGAAGTGGTGCCAGAGGATATGGCTGAGGGAGAACCCGATCCATCTGTCCTCTATCCGTCTGAGCATCTGTGCCTTGACCAGGGGTTCACTTATCTGTCTCAGATCCTGAAGCGCCTCCATCACTGCCCTGGGGGTCACCTCGTGGAATTCTGCCCTCTCTACCACCCCACAGCCTGCGAGCAGATTCCTCAGGTCCCAGGCGATCTTTTCTCCCTCAGTATCAGGGTCTGTACCCACTATAATGTGACCGGCCTGGTGTGCCAGCCTCTGCAGAAGTTTGATCCGGTGAAGGCTGTCAGATATCTGCTGCCCGTGACACTTTGGACAAAAAGGACGGGGTTCTGTGAACTGGTAGTTACACTGCAGGCACCTCTTTATTGATGTGTATACAGGCAGAAAGGTCCCATCCACTCTCACCCCATAGTAGGCCTCGTCGGTTGTGAGATCACAGAGGTGGCCTATACAGGCGGTTATGAGCAAGACCCTGCCTGGTGCTGCCACCTCGTATATCAGCAACCTGTCAGGTCCTTCTCCCAGGACCTTCACACTTGGCCGTCCAAAGAAACGGGAGATCTGGAACGCCTTTGTGGGGCTTTCTACCACAAAGAGAGTAGGCTGTATCAGATCCTGAGCAGTTTCTTTAAGAGGACTTCTGGAGGTCTCCAGATCCTCTCTCAGTCTTTTAAAATCGACCTCATGGAAGATCTTGAACTCTATGTCATAGAATCTGCCCCTCTGGACAAAGGCTTGAAGCACATCTTCATCATCTTCCATCAGGAAGGAAGCCCCCTTTGTTAGCCCGCCTCTGAAGAGGCGGCAGGTCCGTCCCGAGCCCTGTATGTATGTCCTTATATCAGGCAGTATCACCTCCGCCTCTCTCAGAATGATGTCAGATGATGGAGGGGCCTCTTTGAGCAGTTCCCTCAATAGTTGCCTCAACCTTGAAAGGGCCTCTTCCTTCCTTCTACCCTTCAACTGCAGGAGCAGATCCCTCACCTCTTCCCTCTCCCTGTAAGCCCCACCTATGAGCCTCACCAACCCCTCCGGAAGGGTATCAAGGGATGTTACTCTCACAGTGAACACAGGTGCACCCCAGAATACACAGAAACGGACCCTTTCAGGCAGGTCTATCCCCCTTACCAAGGAACCATAATAAGATGAGGTCCCCACGAGATAGTCGATATCCCCATTCACAAAGGCATCATAATCCTCCTTTGTTTCAGAGGTGACGAGCCCTATCCTGAATTCACTTCCGAGAGATTGAAGCAGTTCCTCTGCCTCCTGTCTGGTCCTGGTATAGATTAATCCTCCTGGTCCCATTATGGTCAGGATCTTTTTGAGGGTATTCATGGACCTGTCTGTACAGAGTATGTCTTCAATATTTCTGAGTGTAATGTTAGAACTGCCCACATCAAGCCCGAGGGCCTCTTTCAAGAGAGCCAGTTTCCTGCCCGCCCTGGCAGTGGCTGTGGAGACCATGAGGACCCCACCAGATCGGTTGCTGTATCCCTCCTTTGTCTTTCTGAGACCGAGCAGATGGAGTATCTTTTCTACATTCCTTGAGCCCTTCAGCACGGAGTCCACATCATCCACAAAGATGAACTGGAAGACCTTCTCCTTCAGGACAGAGAAATTGCGGGCGAGGTACTGTGAGGTGGTTACAAGGATCTGATACCGCTGTGAGGAGAGCATCTCCAGGAAGGCCTCCTTTTTCTGGCCCTTCTGGAGCGGGTAAAAACAGATGGTTATCCTGCCTTCTTCATTGAATCCTGCCCTGAGGTTAAGCCTCTCCAGATAGAGCCCCATATTTTCCACTGTCTGCCTTACCAGAAGTGTGGTGGGTAGCAGTATATAGGCACTCTTACCCCTTGTTGCCATAAAGAGAGCCATCAGGATACCGAAGGTGGTCTTGCCAACACCTGGTGGGGCTACTGCGGTGAAACTCTCTCCTGAAAAGACCCTCCTGCTCCAGAACCTCTGTAACTGACGAAGTGGATTGCCTGTGGCCCTGCTAAAAAATTCCTCAAACTCCTCCAAGAGTCTGTCTTCAGGCCTGAAACAGAGATGTATTCCTGTCCTCTGGCAAGTGCCTTCTTCAACTTCCTGAGTCGAGAGGTCTCCCTCACACACGCTGCAGAGCCCTTTGTAAAGCATGGGAATCATCAGTGATAGTATAAGGTTGTGGATGGGAGATTATCAATTCCCCTGCGACATTAAGTACTGGTTCAGAGGCAAAGAGGCAAGAGGCGATAGGCGAAGGACAACAGGCAATTTACAGAGTAGTTCATTGATTTGAATTTTGTCATAAAAACCTTTATAATTTATGAGGTCCATGACGGTTTGATGGTCAGGTAAGGAGTTATATGGACAAGACAATCCGAGATGAGGGGAACCTCAGGTAAAAAATGTAATAGAAACATCTGGTGGCTACTCTTTCTCTTTCTGGTCCTTTCTGCTTCCACTGTGGTAGCAGAAAGGACTCCTGAGGTAGAGGTGCTGATAGCCCGTGGTATAGAGGCCCTGAACAGAGGGGAATTCGACAGGGCAAGACAACTCCTTGAGGATGCGATTGTTCAGGAACCTGACAACCCGGAGGCCATCTACTATTTAGGCATCGCCTATAGCAGGATGGGGCTATACAGAGATGCAGAGGACCTGCTCAGGAAGGCAGAGGAATTAACAGGTGAAAACGAGTATATATCCCTGGAACTCGGCAGACTCTACACCTACAGGGGTGAGTGCAGAAGGGCTACAGAGAGGCTTAGAGGCCTGCTTAGATCTGAAGATAATGCAGTAAGACAGACCGCTGAAGACATACTCAGCCTCTGTGAGCCTCCTCCAATCGGTCTGACCGTTTCTGCCTCTGTACAGTACGACACGAATGTGGTGCTGGAGCCCAGAAACCCGCCCATAGAGGCCCCTGACAGAGAAGACATCAAGGGTGTCTTCAATATTGACTCTCACCTGAGGCTCTTTTCCATCAACAATTTCAGGGTCCTCACCAGATACAACCTCTACCAGAGCCTCCACCGCAGAGAAGAACTGACCAGATTCAATATCACCTATCAGAGACTCAACCCCTCTGTACAGTGGAGGATGAGCGATTCTCTCGTAATGGAGACCGGATATGCCCTGGAGTATTCAAGATTCAAGGGCAGGGCCTATGGAAGAAGTCACACCTTTTATACCAATATCAGCGGCATCCCCACCCGTTCAGTATCTCCCTCCGTCACCTATGAATATCAGGAGTTGAGGTACTGGGACAGCCCCCTGTTCAGGGACAACTCCCTCAGGTCTGGCCATAAAAACACCTTTACTGCAGAGGTCTCCTTTACTCCGGACAGACTCCAGATATTACTCTCTGGTGCCTATGAGTGGACGCGCACAAAAGAGGACTACTGGGATTACAACGGTTACTCGGTAGGCGGTCTTCTCCTTTACCACCTGAACTGGGGGAGCATCGGGTTTGAATACGACCTTAATAAGAGCCACTTCAGGGGGGTCTTCCCCTCTGTAAACAGGAAGAGGCGAGACGAACTCCACGAGTTCTCTCTCCATCTACTCTATAACCTCAATCGTCACCTCTCTATTATCCTTCAGAATTACTACAGCCGTAATATATCAAACATCAGTATATTTGACTATAAAAGGAACATAACCTCTCTAACACTGAGGATGGAGGTACTGTGAGGAGGGTCTTGGTTCTTATATCTATGGTGGCAATTATAACCCTGCCTGAAGTGGGCACCGCCTCCAGACAGGCAGGAAAGGTGCTTACTGTGAAGAGGGATGTCTTTATATTGAGGGAGACAGAAAGGAAGAGGGCCCGGCCCGAGAGTCCCCTCTTTCTACTGGATACAGTTGAGACGGGAAGGGCCTCAGGTACAAAACTCTATTTTGTGGACGACAGCGTATTAAACCTATCAGAGATGAGCAAACTGGTGGTGAAGGAGTATCTCTACAGTGCTGAGAGGGGACGCTCAAGGGCGGTATTCCGGCTCCTGAGGGGCATGCTCAGGGTGTTTGTGGGCAACTCTGATATGCAGATACATACACCCACGGCATTGGTTGGTGTCAGGGGGACAAGGTTTGTGCTCTGGGTAGACGAGACCTCAACCAGCACCTTTGTGCATGTAATTGATGGTGAGGTACGGTTAAGAAACATAGCAGGCGGGCCTGAAATGATTATCAGAAAGGGACAGACATCGATTATAAAAGACACTAACCCACCGGCACTGGTAAAGGAGCCTGTCCTGAGACTGAGGCCATTGATGAAGAGGACAGAGGCAGTCGGAAGGGTCAAACTGAGGGGAAGGCCTCCGAGGGGACCGGACTTTCCCAGACTGGGCCCTCTACCACCAAGGGTGAGGAGACATCTCTGGCAGGGGCCGCCTTCTGAATTCACAAGGGTTGGAATAAAGATAGTCTTTCCCGAGCAGGAGGTCCAGTGAGGGTATTTCTGTTCAGTGTAGTGGTTGCCCTGGTCCTCGCCTCCTGCGGAGGAGGGATGGATGAGTCCCTCTACTCAAGGGTGTATCTGTCCTTCAGCACAGAGACAGGAGGAGAGAGGATCGCCTCAGCGGTGCCCCCCGAGGTCTCACTCATCCAGATAATAGTGGAGGCCCCTGATATGCCCACCATAGAGGAGGCCTTCGAGATTGTAGAGCCGACCCAGGAATTCAGGACCTCTATTCTGGTGCCAAAGGGTCTCGGGAGGCACTTCATCGCCCTCGCCATTGACCAGGAGGGCCTTATCATCTTTAAAGGCGACACAGTGGTAGACCTGCTGGAAGACGAGGTAAACCTGGTCATCTCTATGGAGAGGATAGAACCCACCCCGATTAAATGAGGAGACGGGAGATATCAGGCCACCTCATTTTTATACTTTTGATGTCCTCTCTCTTTCTACTCAATATTCCCCTCCTGAATGATCATTTAGAGGGGCTACTTACAGACATCAGGTTCAGGATGAGAAACCTCATCTACCCACCTGAAGTACCCGAAGATATTGTGATTGTGGCGGTCGATGAGGAGTCACTGAAGAGATATGGTAGGTGGCCATGGCCGAGACAATTGCAGGCGAGGCTTTTAGAGGAGGTCCTCCGGACAGGCCCCAGGGCCGTGGGTATCGATATCATCTATGGAGAACCTGAATCACCTCTGTCTGACAGGCGTCTCGGTGAGGTCCTCTCCCATTACAGAGACAGGGCCGTCCTTGCCTTAGGCTGTGAGGTCCAGCAGGGCAAGACCTTCAGAGGGACTGTACCTGAGGTCCTATCAAAGAGCACAGTAAAGATGGTGAAGGAGTACAGTCTGCTAAGGGCGCCTGATGCATACAGATGCCTTCTACCACCGGAGGATATCCTTGATTCGCTGATCTTCGGACATGTCTATAGTATGCCTGACAGGGACGGCAAGAGGAGATGGGAGTATCTCTACATCAGGTATGGAGAGGAACTGATCCCATCATTTTCACTGCAGGTGGCAAGAGTGGCCTCCGGAGAGCCACCTGATTCAATAAGGGTTACAGGGGGATGGGGTGTTGAGGTGGCTGGAAGGTTTATCCCCACAGACCCTTACGGCAGGCTCCTTATAAATTACATTGGCAAGGAAGGGACCTTCCCCTACATCCCGGCCCACAGGGTGCTTGAGGGAGAGGTCCCCCTGGAGGCCCTGAAGGGGAAAGTTGTCCTGATAGGGGTGACCGCACTCACACTGTATGATATGGTGATAACACCCTTTTCTGCAAACATGCCAGGGGTTGAGAAGAACGCCACGGTGGTCTCTAATATCCTGTCTGGCGGACTCATGAAGGAGGCCCCCAGGTTATTTAATGTAATCTTTATAATACTTTCTGGACTAACGGGCATGATTATAAGGCCCACAGGGGCTCGAAGGACACTCCTCACACTGCTTGGTATTTCTACAACGGTGCTAACAGTCAACCTCTTCGCCTTCTGCGTACTCAACTGGAGGCTTAACCTGCTGTATCCGATGGGTACAGTGATACTGCAGGGAGGCGGTATGATAGTTTACAGGTATCTGCTAGAGGAGAGGAGGCAACGCCAGATCAGACGGATATTTTCAAGGTACGTCTCACCAAAGATCGTACAGCGTCTGATTGAGTCTCCCGATGCGGTTAAACTCGGCGGGGTAAGACAGGAGGTGACGGTGCTCTTTTCTGACCTGAAGGGGTTCACCACCCTGTCTGAAAAACTCTCCCCTGAGGAGGTGGTCTCCCTGTTGAATGAATACTTCAAGGAGATGTCAGAGGTGATATTTCACCACGATGGCACACTTGACAAGTTCGTTGGGGATGAGATCATGGCCTTCTGGGGGGCACCGATCATCCAGCCCGAACACCCAGAGATGGCTGTCAGGTGCGCTATAGATATGATAAAGAGGCTCAAACTCCTGCAGAAGAGGTTCCATACAGAGGGAAAACCCAAATTAGAGGCAGGTATAGGGATAAACACAGGTGAGGTGGTGGTGGGCAATATCGGATCAGAAGACAAAAAGATGGACTACACCGTGATTGGAGACCATGTAAACCTCGCCTCCCGTATACAGGACCTCACCAGAAGGTACCAATCGGACATCCTCCTGTCAGAGTTTACATACAACCGACTCAGTAAGGAGTTCCTAACAAAACTTACGGAGATGGCTGAGGTAACAGAAGTGGGTATGGTGAAGGTGAGAGGCAGAGATAACCCCATCAATCTGTATAGTATAAGGATTCCCTAATTTGCCATTAAAATCTAAAGGTGCGGGGGTTGTCTCAATCTTTGATATCCGGGGCAGAAAACTGAATTAATGCGATAGCCCCCTCTCTACACCTCCCCTTCAAGGGGTAGGGAAGGGGCGAAAGATGAAGGTTGTTACATCTGCCACGGTACTTGAGGTGTCGCTGGACTGAAGTCGGAAGTCAGAGTTTTGATTGAGATTCTATCGGCATTTACCGAGGAGTGAGTTGACTTTTTAAAATGTCTATACTTATCATCTAATATGGCTTCTGAGAGAGACTGGAGATTTCTCTTCGACTCCCTCAGCAACAAAGACTGGGACAGTGCAATCCAGATGGTAAATTCTCTTGTGAGGGAGGAACCTGATGATCCCACCCATTTTCTGAAACTTGGCGACTTCTTCCAGAAGAAGCGTAACTTAGAGGCAGCGGTTAATGCCTACAGAAAGGCTGTGAACCTCTACAAGACACAACAGATGTATGAAAAGGCGATCCTTACACTGAAGAGGATACTTTCCATAAAGCCCTATGACCTTGAGGTGCAGAGAGAGATGACGGACCTCCTTCTCGAACTCCAGACAGATGAAACGTTCAGGCCAGCACCAGAGTCCCTGTCAACAGAGGCAGAGACCCTGGAACAACTGAGAGAGGAGTTTCTCCGTTCAGAACTACTGCCACCCCCCTTCCGTAGCGATGGTGTGGTAGAACTGCTCAGAAAGGCAGAGATGGTTACCTTCCCTCCGGGACATCGGATTATAAGAGAGGGAGAGATGGACAGGACAGTCTATATCATAGTGAGTGGCTCTGTGGAGGTGAAGACCTATATCCAGGACAGGGAGATCCGTCTTGCAGTACTGCAGGAAGGTGATCTCTTTGGCGAGATCGCCTTTGTGACCCTCAACCCAAGGACCGCCTCAGTTGTGAGTCTTACAGAGACATCACTCCTCACCCTCACACCGGACCTGCTGGAGGAGATGATTCAGAGGGAACCACTAATACTGAAGTACCTCTATGACCTTTACAAATCAAGAAAGTAATTAATGGCATGACCTTGAAGGTCCTCGGCAACCTGACCGCCTTTCTAATTAATTCAGAGATGCTTCTTGATGCGGGCTCTGTTGTGGACTCTGTTGATCTGGAGTGCGTGAACAGGGTCAGACATATCCTGCTCACCCACTGCCATATAGACCATATCAGGGACCTGCCCATTCTCCTTGAATACAGGCTCACCAATCACCAGATCAGACCACTCACCGTCTACAGCAACAGATTCACCATCCAGATGCTCAGGGAACACATCTTTAATGACCTGATCTGGCCAGACTTCACCCACATACCTTCAGAATCCACACCTCTGCTGAGATTTGTAGAACTGAAAACTGGTCTGCAGGAGAGGATCTCTCAATGGACAGTGCAACCAGTCGAGATGGAACACTCTGTTCCTACATCTGGATATATTATAGGCAGAGAGGGGACGGACCATCTCGCCTTCACAGCAGACACAGGGCCAACAGATGAGTTCTGGACAGAGGTGAAAAACAGGGATGTAAGACATATCATCGTGGAGGTGAGTTTTCCGGAGCAGATGCGACAGGTAGCCATCCGTTCAGGCCATCTGACCCCTGGTCTGCTTGGAGAGGCCCTCCAGAGGCACAAAATCAGGCCCGGGATGTTATATATAACTCATATGAAACCCCTGTTTAGTAAGGTGATAGAGGGAGAACTTGGTTCATTTCTCTCTGTACCATTTAGACTGTTGAAGAAGGGAGATGTAATTGAAATATGATTTTTGATTTGATAGAGGCATTACAAGGGTAAGGCCAATCAGGTGAATCAGAATCCTTGATCATCGCGGGGTGAAACGAAGAAGTTCTCGATCTCAGAGATCTGGAGTCCATTACCAATCATCACAGTCCGGGCCTCTGATATGGGAGATGGGAAGGTCTCAATGTTTATCTGACCTGAGGCATAATCAATCCGATAGATACCCCTGTCAGTCTTTACAAGCCCCTTAGCCCTTATAATAAAACCAAACCTGCCACCAGAGATTTCATCCAGGAATTCTATAAGCCTTCTGTATGATAGAGGATCTTCAAAGGTAAGGGTATAGGTCTCCAGAGGTATTTGAGGGTGGACTCTGTGGTGAAAGGAAGCGGTCTTCTGGATTGTGATGGGGTACTCAATTCGTGAATAGGTGGTCTCAAATATTACAGCCTCTTGATTCAACCTCTCCAGGATCAGGCGGGTCCTGCTAACCGATGCCTCAGGAGCGATGTCTGTCTTATTTATAAGTAAGATGTCCGCTCTTTCAATCTGATCTTCAAGAAACCTCCCCCACATCTCTGAGTCGTAGAAATCCAGAAAATCAACAGGATCGACGATGGTTACAATCGCGTATCTGGTGATACCCGTCTCTCTCAATGCTCCAATCACACCTGATGGAGAGGCGACTCCGCTCGGCTCAATTATGAGGTGTTCAGGGTCTAAATCGTTCAACACTCTGTTTAGAGTGCCCATCAGGTCAAACCTGAGGGTGCAGCAGACGCATCCACTGGGTAGTTCGATCACATCTGCAGAGCCCTGAGACAGTATTTCACCGTCCACACCTGCCTTCCCAAAATCATTCACAAGAACAACCACCCTTTCTTTTGCATTTCTGAGATAGTGCTGGATAAAAGAGGTCTTGCCTGCACCAAGCATCCCTGTTACAACTGTTGTCTTCATTTTGATATTTTATCAATTCTGTATTAAGGATTACTGATACTTTTCTATCAAAAACCTCTCAGTATTGAGGTATTCAACAGCCCTGTTCAATTGCTGCTTTGAGCCAATCAGCCACAGGATGTCACCTTCTTCAAGGACTGTCGAGGGGGAGGGGTTCGTCAACACCTCTTTACCCCTTTTGATTGCAATCACTGTGGCTCCAGTCCTGTTACGGAGGTTCAGTTCTCTAAGGGTATGTCCTGTGATAGCAGAACCCTCTTTTATCATATACCTGTCTATCTCTATCTTGCTTAATACTTCAAGTTCTGCAGAAAGGGGTCTCTTTATGGGTTGTGGTGCCCGGAGGATACTGTAGTTATCAGCCCTGACCGCGGCAATAAAGTCCTCTATCTGGTTCCTCGGGATGTTATAATGAGCCAGTACCCTTGAGAATATCTCTATGGATGTCTCAAACTCCTCCGGGATCACCTCATCTGCTCCAAGCCGTCTCAGTTCATCCACTTCAATTGTGTATCTTGTCCTCACAATGATGTAGAGTTCGGGATTCTCCTGCCTTGCTATTGAGACTATCCTCCTGGTGGCCACAGGATCAGAGATCGCAATAACCAGCATTCTTGCCCTCTTAATTCCCAGTCGATGAAGCACCTCTACAGAGGTTCCATCACCATAGTAGATGGGTTCTCCCTTTTTCTTCATCTCGGTTACTGTATCTATGTTTAACTCCAGGACCACATAGGGTATACCAGACATCCTGAGCACCCTCGCGAGGTTCCTGCCATTGAGCCCAAAGCCTATGATTATTACATGGTCCCTTTTAGAGATGGCTCGTGTTTCTGTCCTGTAAAAGTGATGTGCCCCTCCAAGCCTTCTGAGCGCCTTTCTTGAAGTAAGCCAGGCCGACACAGAAGGCGCATATTTAAACACAATAGGTGTGAGAAACATGGTGATTACAGAGGATGAGATAAAGACCTGATAAAACTCTTCGGTTATTAAACCGAGACCCTTCCCTGCCACTGCAAGGACAAAGGAGAACTCGCCGACCTGGAAGAGTCCCAGACCTGTATGGAGGGCGATCCTTGGAGCATATCCATTAACGAGCACAGAGAGAAATCCCGTTGATACCTTTATTATAGACACTGCAATAACTGAGACAGATACAAGCCAGAGGTGTTGAGCAAGGGAGTTCACATCGAGAAGCATCCCTATGGAGACGAGAAACATCGCCATAAAGATCTCTTTAAGGGGAATTATATCTGATAGGACCTGATAGGAATACTCCGACTCTGATATGACAAGACCAGCCAGAAAGGCACCAAGAGCGAGAGAGAGACCGAACTCAGAGGTGAGAAAGGCGATGCCAAAAATGACAAAGATTACAGAGATTATAAAGAGTTCTCTCACCCTCGTCTTCACTATCTGGTTCAGCAACAGGGGCACCACCCATCTTGCACTTATAAGGACAACTGCTATTATGAATATCGACCTCAGGAGCATCAATCCCATCTCTGTCAGTTGAATCCTCTGTGCTGCTAATGTAGGCAGAAGCAGCATCATCGGCACCACGCAGAGGTCCTGAAAGATCAGGATACCTGTCATCATCCTGCCGTGGGGTGAATCGCTCTGCCCCTGATCTGCCAGCAGTTTCAGTACAATGGCCGTACTGCTCAAGGCCACGAGGAAGCCTGTAAAAATTGACCTGTTAAGATCGGAGGTGATGATATATGAGAGAAGGCTGACTATCAGTATGGTGGAGGTCAGCTGTATCCCACCACCCTTCAGCACAGCCTTTTTCATCTTTATAAGTCTCTCCAGAGAGAATTCAATACCTATGGTAAAGAGGAGAAAGACAACGCCTATCTCTGCCAGGACCTCAATAAGGTGGGTATCCCTTGAGAGCCCCATCCCGTAAGGACCCATAATGGTGCCGGCCAGAAGAAAGCCGACAATGGATGGTACCTTCAGGCGATTCAGTATAAAAATTACGATGGCTGATGCCCCAAAGATAAACAGTAGAGATTTTATGAATTCGAGTTCCATTTCCATCTTACTTTGTGTTACCCTTAACATTATGACCCACTACTGTATCTTGATTGCAAGTCTATGGGGGACCTACCGTCCATGCCCAAGATGTAAGAGACTCCAGCGGTTTAAAGGCAACAGAGGCACTCAGGTCCAGTGTAGATACTGTAAAGAGGTCTTTAAACTAAAATAAACTTGAAAGGAGGAAATATGAAAAGACCAATGCTAACAGGTATCCTTCTGGGACTGCTCATATTTGGTAGCATTCCCCTTACAGTCACCTCCCCTGCCATTGTCTTCGGAAAGGATATAAATATGAAGGAGGGGCTCTGGGAGATCACCACCAGGATGCAGATGCAGGGGATGCCCATGCAGATGCCAGTCTATACCTTCAGGAGATGTATAACCCGTGAAGACATGGTCCCCAGACAGGAGGACAGACCAGGACAGGAATGCAAGGTCCTGAAGACCGATGTGAAGGGGGATACAGTCACCTGGGTCATGGAGTGCAGGGATAACAATGGCACCACCAGGGCAGAAGGTAGGGCAACTTACAGGGGTGAGAGTTTTGATGGTGAGGTGAGGGTTACAATGGAGTCAGCAGGGATGAAGGGGATGGAGATGATCCAGCAGATAAGCGGCAGATGGATGGGCAGTTGTGAGTAAGAACTATTTCAGCCAGCAGGATAGGTCGATACCGAGGAGCCTCTCTGTCTTGGCGATCTCAGGATAAAACTCTTCTAAGAGACTCCTCCTTAGATCCTCCTTCAGTGGAGGCCTATTCCGATAACTCACATTCAGCCTGTCAACGGCCCACTTAACGGCCCTCCTCACCCATCCTATCCGAGAGAGATACCTCCCGATAGGCTCAAGGGGGGGAGGAGGGCTTGCGATCAGGCCCTGTAGTGTTCTGCTCCTGATCTCCCTTGAAGGGTTGACCACTTTGAAGTCAGGTCTGAAATCAGGACTCACACCCAGGAATACCAGGGTCTGCCTGTAGATCTCTTCTGTCCTCTCCCTGAAATCCTCAAATATGATCACCTTTATCCTCTGCCTTCCAAAGAGATCCAGATATCTCTTGATCTGTTCTGAGAACCTCACCACATCTCTGTAATAGAGTCCTTCTACGAGATAGGCAGAACGGGGTATCCTGAGGCCCCTCTTTCGGTCCCCTTCTGCGCTCAGGGCCTCCTCAAAGTCCTCAATATCCTCATTTCCGTCGTACAGGAACTGGGCATGAAGCGAGTAGAGGAGGTCAACAGGGTTCCTCAACATCACTATGATATCTGCATCAGGGTTGAACGCCTTGATCTCCTGGGCAGCCCGTTTTGAATAGAGATACCAGACCGATGCCTCACCAACCCTCTTCGCCTTTTCTGCCTCTGTAAACCATGAGAGGTAGACTTCCTCTGATACCCTGAACAGGTCAGGTGGATGCATGATATTGTGTCTAAAGTTGAGGTCAGAGCCAAAAAAGGTGGAGTCCTTCTGTTGGGCCATAAAGATTTCAGGATGCTGCCCCAGATAGGTGGCCATTGCCGTGGTACCTGACTTGGGTGCTCCTACTATGAAGAAGTCTGGTTTCCTCATTCCCCATCCCCGGTATTCATCAGGGCCCTGTACAATCTGAGGTACCCCCCCACAACTCTGTCAAGACTGAAATGCATCTCGACAGTCCTGCGGGCATGTGAGGCGAGCGATACCGAAAGGTCTCTATCACTCAATACCCTCAACATCGCTTCTGCAAGGGGAGAGACCTCAGCAGGCGGCACAAGAATCCCATTTACTCCGTCTTCTATTATATCAGTCACACCCCCTATACGGGTTGCGATCACAGGTAATGAGCAGGCCATCGCCTCCAGTAACGAGTTTGGCATCCCCTCCTGTAATGAAGGTAATACAAAGGCATCAGAGGCATATAGGTATTCCCTCACCTCTTCTACATGCCCTAAAAACAGGGTCTTCTTCTCTATTGCAAGGGATCTTGAAAGGGATACCATCTCGGCCTTCAATGGGCCATCTCCGAGTAAGAGGAGATACACTCCCTGTGGAGCCTCCCTCAAGACCTCTGCCCATGCCCTGAGCAGATACTCAATCCCCTTCCTCTTCACAAAGCGGCCTGCAAAGACGAATATTCTTCCCTCTGGTAACCCAAGAGATCTTTTTATAGCCTCCTTTGACCCTGATGGAGGATACAAAGAGAGGTCAATGAAATTCGGGATTCTCCATATCCTCTCTTCTCTAATCCCCTCCCTCAGGAGTCCATCTCGAATCTCTCCAGTTGTGGCAATAAAGGCATCCACCCATTTTAGCATATGACCCAGAATAGTCCCTAAACCGAGGTATCTGCCCCTTAAAGAGCCGGCCTCTGTGCCCAGATTTGCTGCAGCCACCTTTGCTACTACCTTTTTTCTCAACGCCTTCAAAACCGGCAGATTCACAATTAATGGCAGGCCGGCACCATGAAAGTGAACAATCTCATAATGGTTCCTCTGTTGGAGGAGTTTTATCGTTGTACTCAGGCTAAATAGAAGAGAAGTGAGTAGATTCTCCAGATTGATCTCTGGAAGATGATATTTCCTTGGCCTGACAGACCAAGCCCTGATCACCTCCACATCTGGTGAGTAGGTGGCATCAGGTACATCTTTCAGATACCTGGTTATTACAAAGAGATCGACACCTTCTCTGGAGAGCCTTTCAGTGAGGACCTTCGCCTGCCTACCAAGCCCTCCCAGAGAGGGGTGGTAGAGAGGAGAGACCATACAGACCCTTATCCTTTTTCGGTTCATCTTTATTATATTAAACCAAAGAAACCACCAAAATTCAGATCCTCTGTTTCTGAAATTGCAGATTGATTTTGGTCAAATGTGGCCGAGGGGTGCTCAAAATGGGATTCCGAAATCGATTTTAGGAGCGGAAAACTGAATTAATGCGACAGGATTTAATTAATAGTTCTAACCCTGTTCGACTCCTGGATGAAGGTGACTCACTTATACCCACCAGAAGATGGCTCTTCTGGAGTTGGTGATAACTTCTCAAGCATCTTCCTCGCCTTGTATGCCTCATTTGAGGATGGGAAGAGCCTGACCACCCAGCGATACCCCTTTATAGCCTCCTCTGTCTCACCTCTGTGATACATCGCCTCTGCATACATGAAGAGTGTCCCTGCTGAATCTATTTTGCCGGTCTTTATGAACTCCTTTATCTTTTCTCTGTAGACCTGGATCACTCCATTCCAGTTACCTGTGTTGTAGTAGAACCCGGCGATTCTCTTTTCAGCCTCTGGTATGATGGGGGATTGTGGATACCTCTGCTTGAGTGCCTGCAGGGTCTCCTCGGCCCTTTTTGTCTCAGGTGGTCTGTAATCCCTGAGATAGAGTTCAATCAATCTCAGGTAACTCTCCTGTGCAAGCGGTGACTCCGGATACTCCTCTATTATCTTCCTGTAAAGGGGCTCAACCTCTCTTGCAGCCCTGGCCCTGTCTGGTGTTGATATGGAAATCTTCAGTATCTGTTTAAATATCTCGAGAGAGGCCTGCTTCTGCTCCTCAGCAGAGAGTCTCCTTTCTTCCCTGGCAGCCCCTTCTCCTGGTTTAACCGGGGCCTCTGCTGATGGCCTGATCACCTCTTTGCTACAGCCCACAAAGGACAGTAGCAGGATCACAGCAATAAGAAATCTCATCGGTCAAGCCCGAAGGCCTCGTGGAGTACCCTCACAGCCAGTTCTGTGTACTTCACATCTATTACGCAGGATACCTTTATCTCCGAGGTGCTTATCATCATTATGTTTATACCTTCACGGGCGAGTGTCTCAAACATCTTTGCTGCCACCCCGGAGTGGGTCTTCATACCCACCCCCACTATTGATACCTTTGCTATGTTGTCATCCACAGAGACACCCTTTGCGTCCAGTTCAGAAGCAACTTCTTCGGTAATCCTGACGGCCTTATCTCTGTCTGCCTTGGGCACGGTGAAGGAGATGTCCGTGGACCTGCCATCGCTACTTATATTCTGCACTATCATGTCCACCACTATATTTGCATCTGCAATCCTTCGGAAGAGTTTGGCTGCTATACCAGGCCTGTCAGGCACACTCAGTATAGTGATCTTTGTTTGATTCTTGTCATGGGCAACACCCGATACCATAACCTTTTCCATATCTCTATCCTCCTTTATGACTAAGGTGCCAGGCCTGTCTGTAAAGGAAGACCTGACTACCAGTGGCACATTATACTTCATGGCAAACTCCACCGACCTGGTCTGAAGGACCTTTGCACCAAGGCTTGCCATCTCAAGCATCTCCTCATAGGTAATCCTTTCCAGTTTCTTTGCCTCCGGGACTATATTGGGATCGGCTGTGAATACACCCTCTACATCTGTGTATATCTCACAGAGGTCTGCCCCGAGGGCTGCTGCCACTGCAACAGCAGTGAGGTCAGAACCACCCCTTCCCAGGGTGGTCACATCAGAGGTCTCGGATATCCCCTGAAAGCCTGCTACAACTGGTATAACACCTTCCTTGAGGGCATCCTTTACCCTCTCTGCTGTAACCCTTTCTATCTTTGCCTTGGTGTGGGAGGTGTCGGTGATTATGCCTACCTGTCTGCCTGTAAAGGACATCGCCCTGTAACCGAGTTCATTTATAGCCATCGCAAGAAGTGCTGCAGAGACCCTCTCACCTGAGGAAAGCAGAAGGTCCATCTCTCTCTCTGGAGGCTCTTCAGAGATCTCCTGTGCCATACTGATGAGTTTGTCCGTCTCACCTGCCATAGCCGAAACCACCACAACCACATCATGGCCAGCCCTCTTTGTCTCCACCACCCTTCGGGCCACAGCCTTTATCCTCTCAATGCTCCCAACAGATGTTCCACCGTACTTCTGCACCACTAACATCAGGCTTCACCCTCCCTGAATAACCCTTTGGTATCTGTTCTTTTGAGAAAATACTCCATCAGTTTGTATCCCTGTTCAAAGACGGTGATGTCTTCAAGTTCTTTGATGGCCTCGCTGAACCCATCAACGGGGTTGCTCCTGTCTTCACTACTGTCATAGATTACAAAGGGTACAGGTTCTTTTGTATGGGTCCTCACCTCAATTGGTGTGGCATGGTCAGGCATCAGGAGGACCCGGAATCGATCAAATGCCTTAGCGCCCCTCAGTACTGTACCAACCACCAGGGCGTCGATGTCTTCTATCGCCTTTATCTTTATCTTGGGATCCCCGCTGTGTCCTGCTTCATCAGGGGCCTCTATATGGATGTAGACAAAGTCATGCCTCTCAAGTGCCTTGAGTGAGTACTCCGCCTTGCCCAGATAGTTGGTGTCTATGTATCCTGTCACTCCTGGGACATTCAGTATCTCCAATCCCAGGCACACCCCGAGCCCCTTGGTCAGGTCCACAGCACTCACCAGGGCACCAGACAGACCATACCTCTCCTTGAAAGAAGGCATTGATGGCCTGCGGCCCTGTCCCCAGAGCCAGATACTATTGGCAGGCGGCTTACCCTCCTGCAGTCTCTTTCTATTTACTGGATGTGACTCTAAGATCTCCACAGATGCCTCCATCAGCCCTCTGAGGACCTCTTCTCCCCTCCCACAGGGCAGATACTCCGTTATCTCCTTTCCTATGATGTCATGGGGTGGTATACACTCGACCTCAATCTGTCCCCCCTTCCAGAGCATCAGGTGTCTGTAACTTATGCCCGGGTAAAATCTTATCTCATCTGTGGCAAGGGACTCATTGAGGGCCTGGATTAACTGCCTTGCCTCCTCTGTGCTGATATGACCTGCACTGTAGTCCTCCAATATCGCTCTTGTCCGTTCCTTGTTATACCTGAGGGTAACGAGATTACACCTGTATGCCACGTCATCAGATGCAAGTTCCACCCCCATAGCAGCCGCTTCTAAGGGGGCCCTGCCTGTGTAATAAACCCTCGGGTCATAACCAAGGATACTGAGATTGGCAACATCAGAGCCGGCAGACATCTCCTCTGGTATGGTCCTCACAAGGCCCAACTCCCCCCTCTTTGCAATCTTATCCATATTGGGGGTAAAGGCAACCTGAAGTGGGGTCTTTCCCCCTAACTCCTTCAGAGGTCTGTCAGCCATTCCATCACCTATTATCACAATATACTTCATTTAAATAAAAATTATAACATATTAGCCTTTCATTGAACTTGTCAGTTGACTTTCCCGTAGATTGACGTTAGACTTTCAATCAAACACTCTGGAAGGTGGCATGGGGTCCCATAAAATAAAAGATTTTGTGGGGTTGAGGGCTCTGCCCGGGCAAATCTACGCCCGCCACCCTTAACCGTATCGGCAAATCCAGGCGGCCGGGAGTGAGAAACCCTTTAAAGGTTCAAAACATAATACCTCAACCATACATATACCATTGATATAAATACCGTAAGAATGGTGATCGGCACACCATAGGCCAGAAACCTCACAAAGGTGATTCTATGACCTGCCCTCTCTGCCATTCCCACCACAATAACATTTGCAGAGGCACCTATAGGTGAGCCGTTTCCTCCAAGACACGCACCAAGGGCGAGGGACCACCATACTGGCATGAGTTCAGGGTGTTGAAGAAGGGACAATCCAGACTCATGGGGCCAGAGTTGACGGGCCATGTCTATTACCAAGGGGTTCATGGTTGCCACATAGGGAATGTTATCAACAATGGCAGAGGCGACTGCAGAAAACCACATGATGACCATGCTGGTGGCCAGGAGGTTGCCCTCTGTCAGATCGAGCATCTTTACTGACATCCACCTGATTAGACCAACCTTCACTACACCACCCACTATTATGAAGAGGCCAATAAAAAAGAAAATGGTTGGCCATTCTATCTCAGCAAGGTAGTGATGGGGATCATGTGTCTTTGAAAGAAGCAGCAATAACCCTGCACCAAAGAGTGCTATTGTGGCAGGTTCATAATGGAGGGCACCGTGCAGGACAAACCCTGTAAGGACCACACCAAGCACAAAGAGAGACTTCTTCAGAAGCACAGGGTCCTTTATCGCCTCCCTTTCGTTCATCTGCATGATCCTTGCCTTCAGTTCCTCTCTTGTTTTCAACCTCCTCCCAAAGAAGACCTTCATTATCGCAAGCATCACCAGCATTATAATCACCACCACCGGGGTGAGGTGATAGATGAAATCCATAAAGTTCAGTTTCGCCTTTGAGGCAATCATGATGTTTGGAGGATCACCTATTAAAGTGGCCGTACCGCCTATATTTGAGGCCATTACCTGCATAATGAGAAAGGGGATGGGATCCACCTCAAGGGCGTCACAGATGAGAAAGGTCACTGGGACTATGAGTAACACAGTGGTGACATTGTCGAGGAGGGCACTAAGCACAGCGGTAACCACAAACAGTATCAACAGTATATTTATCGGTTCTCCCCTGCCCAGTTTGGCGCTCTTTATAGCAACGTATTCAAAGAATCCTGTCTCTTTAAGGATGTTTATTATCGTCATCATCCCTATGAGAAGGAATATAACATTCCAGTCCACCCCCAGTTCCTCCACATGGAATGCCTCTTGCTGCTCCAGTATCTTTAAAATGAGCATTAGGGAGGCACCAACTATTGCAACAACCGTCTTGTGAACCTTCTCAGAGACTATGATTGCATAGGAGACAAGAAAGATCGCTGTTGCCACCCAGAATGTTGAATCCATCACCACCTGTCCTGTGCCCTCTGTTACTGCCTCGTGAGCCATTTTGCTCCCCTTTTGACTTTAAATTTTTATTATACCCTACTTCCTTAAAAGATAGAGTTTATATTAAAACAAATCTGTACTTAAAAATGGTATCTTGGGTCAATCATGTCAAAAAAATTGCGATAGTAAACACTGGCGGCGCCCAAGAAATATGACAGTACCCGCAGAAACTCTGATTTTCTGGAAAGCCTACAAGAGATATTTCATACTATCTTACTTATAGATTAACGTTTTCAGCCTGATCCTGTTAAATAACCTTCTTTTGCATAGAAATGGTTTTTGTTATAATTATTTCATGTTCATTACCAATCTTTACTTGATCTTTTTCCTAAACTTCTCTATGGGTGTATTATTAGGAATAACAATCTATAGAAGTGATTACTGTATGGCAGGGATGTTCAGGGATGCCTTCTTGCTTAGAGACTTTACCCTTCTGAGATCACTCCATCTTTTTGTTGCTATATCAATGGTGCTTTTCTTTACTGCTCATCTGATGGGAGTTCTGCCTTTTTACCCACCTCCCACCTATTCTCTGCCCTCGCTCATGAGCCTTGCAGGCGGATTTGTCTTTGGTGTGGGTATGGTGCTTGCCGGCGGATGCGTTGTTGGCACACTTTATAAGATGGCCTCTGGAAACCTTACAAACCTGATTGGCTTTTTCGGGATAATCACAGGAAGCCTCCTTTATGCCGAGATGCACCCCTTCTTCAGTCATTTATATAAAACCTATCAGATTGGTCGGCACATAACACTCTATGACCTCTCCCCCCTGGCAGCGGCAGCCTTTGTGGGGATCTTTGTCCTGCTTTCAACAGTGGTCTTTCTAAGATGGAAAAAAAAGGGGTTCTGGGATGTGAGAGCCTACGCAGTGGGTTATCTGAAGCCTTGGAAGGCCGCCCTGATTATTGCCATCCTGAACCTTCTAGTTTATCTCCTTTCAGGCTGGCCCATGGGCATCACTACAGGATATGCAAAATTAGGAGCCTATCTTGAAAGATACCTTGCCCCGGGACACTACAGCCATGTCCTGTTCTTTCACTCTCCCTCGGTAGGTATTCACACAGGAGACAGACTCATCACAGGCGGAGCAGGCGCGGCCTTTGACATCATCACCGCTCAGGAGGTATCTCTTATTGTAGGGATACTAATCGGTTCTTTTCTTACATCCCTTTATTACAGGGAGTTCAGGATATATGGGCTTCCGCCTCTGAGGCAGACCATTTCTGCCTTTACAGGTGGCATGATGATTGCATTTGGTGCAAGGGTGGCATCGGGCTGTAATGTCAAGTTTGTCCTCGGCGGGCTTGGCCTGATATCATTTCAGGCTATAATGTTTGTTTCTGCCATGACAGCGGGTGCCTATGCAGGTGGTATAATACTTAAGAAGGTGGTGCTAAGAGTATGAAGAACAAAGAGATGATAGACATAGATATGCTGGGACAGGTCTGCCCTGCCTGTCTTTTAGTAGCCCTTAAAGTAATTAATGAACATCGTGAAAGATTGAAGAAAGGGGAAGTTGAGATAGTGGTCAGGACAGACCACCGAGATGCTACCCGAACTATCCCTCAGTCGGCAGAGGCAATGGGCTACAGGGTAGTGGTTGAGAAGGTAAAGACCTGTTATGAAATAAGGATATCCTCCTGAATATGCAGCCACAGAAAGAAAAAGAACTTTTCAAGGAATTAGAGAAACTCAGAGAGTTAAACCAGCGTTACATCCATTACATCCGGCAGAAGGTGAACCAGTTGCTTGAGGTGATGGGAACACAGCCTCTAAGACCAGAGGAACTGGACGATGAGATACTGCTTGAGTTCGATCCCATAGGAGTAGTGGCAGGGGCCTTCCACCAGATACTGGAACATCTAAGAGAGACGGTGCAGGAACTTAAGATGGCAAGAGACGAACTTCATGCCATCTTCAATGCCACAGGCGTGGGTATCTCAATAATCGATACCAACTTCAGGATAATCCGTTGTAACGAAAAACAGCGTCAGATGCTTGTATCAGAGCCTTCAGAAGACATAAGAGGCAGATTCTGTTATGAAGTTTACTGTTACAAGGACTCCCCAGGACTTGACTGTCCTGCAGTAGAAACCATGGCAACAGGCAAGCCTGTAACTTTAAGAGAGGTGAAAAAGAAAGACAGATTTTTTCAGGTAGTAACAACTCCGTTAAAGGCTTCTGGTGAGATAAGAGGAGTGATAGAGGTTCTGATTGACGTAACAGAGAAGAAAAAAGCTGAAGAACTGATGTTAAGAACCGAAAAACTGGTCTCCCTTGGACAGATGGCAGCAGGCATTGCCCATGAACTAAACACCCCCCTTGGCAATATCCTTGGCTATGCAAGACTGCTTGAGAAAGACCCTTCACTGTCTGAGAAACAGGCAGAAAGGGTCAGGATAATAGCAGAGCAGGCAAACCGGTGTAGCCGCATAATAAAGGGCCTTCTTGACTTTGCACGAAAGCCTGAGTATGAAAGAGTCAATGCAAAATGCGACCTGATAGAGGCCATTAACTCAGCCCTATCGCTTCTTAAAAAGGAGGCAGACAAAAGACAGATAGAAATCATCTTTGAGAATGGGGAACTTCCCTCTGTCAGAGGTCACTCAAGAGAGATAGAGCAGGTCTTTGTAAACATCATCCTAAATGCCCTTCAGGCCATCGGCAGGCAGGGAAGGGTTACCATAAAGGGCTCTGTCAGAGAAAACTCCGCAGTGGTGGAGATAAGCGACACAGGTCCTGGAATACCGAAGGAGATAAAAGACAGGGTCTTTGACCCCTTCTTTACCACAAAGCCACCTGGTGAGGGCACAGGACTCGGACTTTCTATAAGTGCTGGAACCATGAGCCGGCTGGGTGGAGGCATTGAGGTGGAAAACCTTAAAATGGGCGGAGCAGTATTCAGGCTCATTTTTCCACTTACAGGAGGCAGTGAGAGATGAATCCTCAGAGCCTTAATGTAATGGTGGTGGATGATGACCTCAGGATGTGCCAGTTGATAGAGGAACTCATCAACCAAAAGGGGATAAGTCTTTCAACCCATACCCGTCCTGAAGATGCCCTCAAAGCACTCAGTGAGCAGGAGATGGACATCATAATTACAGACCTGATGATGCCAGGACTTGATGGAATGGAGATTCTCAGGCAGGCAAAGAAGAACAATCCGGATTCCACCGTGATAGTCATTACAGGATACGGAACCGTGGGCTCTGCTGTGGAGGCGATGAAGGCAGGTGCCTATGACTACATAGAAAAGCCCTTTGAGCCAGATGAGTTTGTTATCCTGTTCAATCGTGCCGCAGAGCATGTCCGTCTTCTGAAAGAGGTAAAGGCCCTCAGACAGCGTCAACTTGAATGTGAAGGACTGGAGATAATCGGTGTTTCTTCAGCAATAGGAAAACTCAAAGACACTATAGCAAAGGTTGCAGGATTTGACACCACCGTGCTTATCACAGGAGAGACAGGCACGGGAAAGGAACTGGTGGCAAGGGCGATTCACAGGATGAGTCAGAGAAAAGACGGGGGCTTTCTGGCGTTAAATTGCGCCTCCCTTCCTGAGAGTATCCTTGAATCAGAACTCTTTGGACATGAAAAGGGCGCCTTCACAGGAGCAGTAAATCAGAAGAAGGGAATCCTTGAGACCGCCTCGGGCGGCACCCTGTTTCTTGATGAAATCAACTCAACCAGTTCAAACTTTCAGGTAAAACTCCTCAGGGTGCTTGAGGAAGGGACAATAGTAAGGGTGGGTGGCACCAGACCCATTAAGATAGACATCAGAGTGATTGCTGCATCAAATGTAAGTCTCCGTGAGGAGGTAAGGGCAGGCAGGTTCAGGGCCGACCTTTACTATAGACTTAATGTGGTAAACATAGAGATACCGCCACTTAGAAAACGGAAAGAGGACATTCCCCTTCTTGCACACTACTTCCTTAACAGATTTTCAAAAAAATACCACAAAGATATAAGGTCTATCTCACCACAGGTAATGGAGAGATTACTTCAGTATAACTGGCCCGGCAATGTCAGGGAACTTGAAAACACCATTGAACGGGCGGTGCTTATGGAAAACTCTGATACCCTCAGTTCAGTTGACCTGCCCGAGGATTTCTCCAGCCAGCATCAGGGCACAGAGCCTGATATTATGAGCATTGCTGAAATGGAAGAGATGCTCATAAGGAGGGCGATACAGAGATTCAATGGTCGCAGAGACCTCGTTGCCTCTGCCCTTGGCATCAGCACAGCCACCCTCTGGCGTAAGATGAAACTATACGGTATCAGGTAATTCTTTCATTTTGAAATATCCCTTTCATTTTGAAATAAAACCTTCTTTGCTTTAGCAATCCTTACCCAACCTGATCTTTTAGATAATCCCTGTAAACCCTTGAATCTCCAACTCTTACCTCTTTCTTGCAGTAAGTGGCATAACAATTGCCTATCCTGATACAGACAGACCGCCCTGGGCGGCAAAAAAATAACGTAAAGGAGGTAAGTATGAGAGGCAAAAGATTATTGATTGTCAGTCTGCTATTTGTGGTTGTTTTTTCAGCCACCTCCGTAATGGCAGGTGGAATACTTGTCAGTGCAGACTGGCTGAAGGCACATCTGGATGATCCGAATATAAGAATAATTGATGTACAGAACAAACCTGATTCTTACGACAAAGGGCATATACCCAATGCCGTGAAGGTTATTAGACATGTTGATCTTGAAGACTACACAAAATATCCACCCAATAAATATCCAGGGATGGAACAGTTTATCGATCTCATGGAGAGGCTCGGAATTGACAACAACACCACAGTGGTAGCCTATGATGATCACCATGGCATATTTGCAAGCAGGATGATTTTTGTGATGGAACTCTATGGTCACGATGTAAGCAAACTGAAGATACTTGATGGTGGAATAAAGCAGTGGAAGAAAAAGGGTTATCCTGTAACAACAAAGCCCTTTCATTTTAAACAGAAAAAGCCCTATATGACAAAAGGGCCAAATCTGAACCTCCTTGTCTCATGGCAGGATGTATTCAGGGATGTGGTTCAGAAACAAAGACCAGATGTGGTACTGCATGATGCTCGTCCTGTGGCTGAATACATCGGTGAAAACATAAGGGCAATCAGGGGTGGGCATATCCCTGGTGCCATAAATGTGACGGGTGTTGATGCCGCAAACTACAAGGAATCACAACTATACAAACCAGCAGATGAGATAAAGAAGGCATTTACCAGTGCAGGAATCACACCTGATAAAACAGTATATACCTACTGCCATTCATCAGACCGAGCAGCCCATGCCTATGTAGTATTAAAACACATCCTTGGCTATCCTGATGTAAAGATATATGAGGGTGCTTGGAAGGAGTGGGCAGCGCTGACAGCACTTCCAGCAGAAGATGAGGTATGGGTGAAGTAGGTTTTCTCTAAGGGCGGGCAATACTGATTGCCCGCCTGTCCTTTCATGCTATTTCATTATTACTCCGACCCTCAAATACTTCAAGATCAGAGATAAAAAATATCCCCCTCCATCAGGACGACAAGGGGAGGGGAAGAACTTATTAAATTCACGCATTATTCACCCTCACCCACTCCTCCTCTTGCAGAGGGAGAGGAGGGTTCACTTGATGGGTGTGTTTTTTTGTTTTTGGTTGCCGGGCTAATAAATCAACACCTTTGCCACTTCATCAATATCAAAGGATGTATCTGGAGGGATATATCCCTTTTCAGAGGCATAAGAAAGGAGATCTTCTATTACAGAATTAAACTCATCCTTCAGTGTTGCCACCTCCCCCATCCCGTTACAGCCCTTCTGCCTTGCCTTTGCAAAGTGATAAACCCGGGCATACTCCCGGGCCTTTTCAAGAAGTTTAAAGAGTTCAGGGTCTCCACTGGCAGATTCAGATAGGTTCTTGATAAGGTGTTCTACATTCATGACAGGTCATTCAACGAGATATGAGAGGGCCCTTTCTAGCATTTCCATTCCCCTTATCTCATCCTCCATCAGAGGAAATTCAAGAACTGGAAGTCCAAATCTCTTTTTTATCTCCTCAAGGTATTTTAACTGCATGGCCCTTCTGTTACGGAAGAAGTCATTAACGCAGACCTCCTCTGGAATAATCATGTTTGCCACTACCAGTTGCGTCTCAATTCCTGCATCTTTAAGGTCAAGCATGGCACGATAGGACTCCTCAATGGGTGTGGATTCGGGATATAAGACAAGGCAGAAGGTCGTCCTTTTAGTGTCTTTAAGGAGGTTGATTATCTCTTTGAAACGGTTTTCCGTATCTTCCTTTGCCTTTTCAGCCCCGGCTCCTGAGACCATCATCTCCACCTGCCTTGCATAATCAAAGGGAAGGCTCAGAAGCCTCAGTGTATGCCCTGTTGGTGCGGTATCAAATACTATTACATCGTAATCCCGTGACTCTATAAACTGAATAAACCTGTCAAAGGCTGCCATTTCCTCAGTGCATGGGGAGTTCAGTTCCTCCTCCATTGCCCGAAGCATCTCCTCTGAGTATTTGCCCCTTGCCTCATTGAGTATCCGCTCCTTGTACTCCTTAAACGCCTCTTCCTGGTCAACCATCACTGCAAAAAGGTTTTCGGTCACCTCTACTGGTTCAGTGCCGATCTTAACATCCAGCACCTCACCGATATGTGCGGCAGGGTCTGTGGTGACAAGAAGGCTCTTATGACCTTTCTTTGCAGTAAATAATGAAGTGATGCAGGATATGGTGGTCTTTCCAACCCCGCCCTTTCCAGTGAAGAAAACAGCCCTTGTTCCAGTGTTAACTGGCAAAAAAAGCGAAAGCGGTGAAGCGGTCATTCGGTGAAGAGGTGAATAGGTGAAGCGGGAGGACGGTGAAGAGGTGACTCGGTGAAGTGGTGAAGTGGTGGACTCTTTTTCCGCTTCACCGATTAACTCCTTCACCGCTTCACCGCCAAACAACTCCACTGCCAGTGACTTAAGGTTATCAATCCCTTTTACTTCAGAATCCCTTAGTAACATATATCTCCTGGGAATATCAGCAAAGATCTCTTCTGCCTCTTTTATGACCCTCTGCTGGGCGTGGTATTTCTTCCTGAAAAACTCTACCTCACAGACCTCCGCCGGCAGGATGCCGTTTATGATAATCTCGCCTTTTTTTATCCCTATGCTTTCAAGTTCCTTTGATGCCCTGAGTGTCTCGTATAAAGACAACTCATCAGGACGCATGACGAATATAAACCTCGTCTTTTGAGGATCCTTAAGCAGTGCTGTTGCACGGTCATACCGTTCCTTAGAGCCCTGTATGGTCTCCACAGGGCCAAGACAGGTCTGCCCCGTGCCCTTTGATGCCTCCTCAATGTGCCGTGACCAGTCAACAGGCAGTTCCAGAAGCCTGATGGTGTGCCCTGTGGGAGCAGTGTCAAATACTATAATGTCGTAATCATCGGTCTCCATGAAGTCAATAAATCGGTCAAAGGCTGCCATCTCAGTGGTGCAGGGGCCGCTTAACTGTTCATCAATGGAGGCTATCACATCCTCGGGCATCACTTCCCTGAAAGGGGCAATAATCCGTTCCTTGTATTCACGGGTGGCCTCATCAGGGTCAATCTCCATGGCAAAGAGGTTTTCCACACCATTTATTTTTACCACCTTATGGCCAATCTGCTGTTCAAATACATCCGATAGATTAGAGGCGGGGTCGGTTGAGACAATAAGTGTCCTTTTGCCTTGAATACCGTGGTAGATGGCCGTTGCACAGGCCATAGTGGTCTTTCCCACTCCGCCTTTGCCTGAGAAGAAGATATATAATGGTGAAGTGGTTGATCGGTTAATGGGTGAATCGGTAAATTTTGTATTTACATCAGACATTATTGGCACTCCTTGCTCTGATCAATTTCGTTAGCATTGCACCTATTTTGTTACAAAGATTTTCCAGTTCATCGTATATTTGTGAATCCAGATAATCTATTTCCTTTGCTATTTCCAATTGCGTCCTTAATTCTGCAATGGAGCCTTTTGCTATCATGATATAACGAATAAACTCTTTATCAGTTCCTCTTTCATATCCTTCGGCAATATTAGAAGGAATAGATATTGCTGCACGTCGAATCTGGTCTCTAAAGCCAAAGTCTCTTGATAATGCACCTGAAGAAGTAATCTTATATATCCTCACTGCAAGTGTCCTGGCTTCCTGCCATACCTTCAATTCCTTAAAACTTTGATATCCTTTCTTCACCCCTTCACCTCTTTACCCCTTCACCCCTTCACCTCTTCACCGACTTTACCCCTTCACCGAGTTGCCGCTTCACCGATTAAACCCTAATTATAGGAATACTTTTTAAAGGCTCAATCCCAAGAGCCTTGCAGAGTTCCTCATAGGATGGATACCCAGAGGTCCTGAAGACCTCACCATTTACTATGGTGATGGGCAGAATCTTCTTACCCTCCTTTGCAAGAAGGGATTTTACTGTAGGGTTTTCCATGAATGCCTTTGGCTGCTGGGCAAGGTTAAACCTCCTGACCTCCACACCCTGCTTTTTTAGGTTCAATATAGCCTCGTTTACCCTCACAAGCACAGGGTCAATATTCGGCCCGCAGAGGCCTGATGAACAGCACATGGGTGGGTCATAGATCTCTACCTTCATGGTCTAACCTCCTTCAGGCATTTTTCGCTCTTTACAAGCAACACAGGCCTGTCGCTGTATTCAACCACATTCCTTGAGACAGAGCCCCAGAGGATACCTTCCACATAGCCCTTGCCATGGGAGCCCATCACAATCAGGGTCACATCCTCCTCACGGGCAATCCTTATCAGGTCAGCACCTGGCCTTCCCACTTCAAGCCTTGTCTTTGTCTTATAGCCTGTCTCTTCAAGTTCTCTCTTTACCTCCTCAAGTCTTTCCATGTCCTCTTTTTCAAATTCCCTGAACCTGTCAGGTGGTTGAAGTCTCATTGCCTTTTCATCCATCACATGGGCAACCACAACCTCCTCAACCCCTGCCCCTTTCAGTGCCTTAATGTATTGCAAGGTCACCCTTGCACAGTCAGACCAGTCTGTGGGATAGAGGACCCTTTTAAAGATATTCTGGCAGATTCTCTCACATTCCTCCTTACTGGTGATACCAAAAACACCTGGATATTTCGGGATGAAGACAGGTATATCACCATAGCGGATAATCCTGTCTGTGTTAGAGCCTATGAATATCTCTTTAAGAATACTCTTTTTCTGCCTGCCAGAGACAATCAAGGACACCCCCGGCTCTTCTTCTGCCACCTTCAGTATCTCCCGATAGGGGACTCCAGTGCGAATTATCTCCTTTGTCTTGAGTCCCCCGGCCTCTGCAATCCTTACTGCCTCCTTCATCTTTTCCTTAGCAATCGCCTTTAGAGACTCCACATCAACAGGGGAATATCCTTCATATCTGTCCATCGGCATCTTAGAGACATCTATTACATGGACAAAGACTATCTCCTCAGTGCCAGCATTCTTAAAGGCAAGGATACACCTCAGGACATCAAGGGAAAACTCTTCAAACTTTATGGGATAGAGTATCTTTTTATACATGCTCAATCCCTCCCTTTAAAGAGTTTATATTCAGTTGACTTTGCAAACCATACAAGCACAAGCATCACAGGGACCTCAATCAAGGGTCCTATTACTGTTGCCAGTGCCACTGTTGGGTTAAAGGCGGTGATGGCTATTGCTATGGCTATCTCAAAGTCCCTGCCTGTGGAATTAAAGGCTACTGCAACGGAGTCCTCGTAATTGAGGCCCAGTTTCCATGAGACAAGATAGACCACTACAAACATACTCCAGAAGAATATGGTCATGGGGATGGCCATCTGGACAATAAAAAATGGCTTTTCAAGTATCAGGTCTCCCTTAAGGGCAAACATGACCACCAGTGTAAAAAGAAGCCCTACAATTGACATGGTGTCAAGATAAAACTTCAACCGATGAAACCACTGCTCACCATACCTTTTCACCCCAAGAAACCTTGTAAGCATCCCTGCCAGAAGGGGAATGCCAAGATAAAGCAGGACACTCTCTCCCACCACCCATACATCAAACCGAATATCACCAAGGAGAAGTTTTGCATATACAGGTATGAGAATCATCTGCATGATTGAGTTAAAGGCAACAAGTATGATTGCAAGGGGACCATTCCCTCCTGCAAGATAAGTAAATACAATGACCATTGCTATACAGGGTGCAAGGCCGTAGAGGACAAGGCCGGTGTAAAGGTCAACCTCTCCACTCAGGAATATCTTCGCCAGCAGGAGCATATAAAATGGGGCCACGGCATAGTTGAAAAACATTACAATTGCCAGTTGTCTGGGAGAACGGGCGGCCTTTCCCAGGTCCTCAAACTTTATGTTTGCCATAGCGGGGTATATCATCATAAAAAGTCCCAGGACCACTCCAAGGGCAAGGGTATTGGGCAAACTGAATTCATAACTGCCACGAAAGATTGCCTTGATTGCATCAATTGGTGGAGTAATCTTAAAGTTTGAAATCCCATAGACCTTTCCAATGGTTACACCAACCGCCATACTGACAAGGACAAACACAGGCAGCAACCTGAAGTTGTGAAGTTTCTCAAGTGCCCTCCTAATCATCCCTTTCCACCTCCTCAATAAATTTCAGTATCCGCTCCTTTATCTCATCCCTCGCCCTGCGGAAGGCCCGAAGGACTTCCTCCTCTGTTCCTACAGTGCCAATGGGGTCGTCAATGGGCCAGTGAAGGCGTTTAATCTCAGGTGGAGTTCTGGGGCAGGATGCCTCGGCATTTCCACAGAGGGTTACAATCACATCCATCTGCCTGAGAAGGTCCTCGTCTATGGGGTCTGAGGTTTGTCCTGAGATATCAATGCCTATCTCTTTCATTACCTTTACTGCATTGGGATTTACCCCAACGGGCATCAGGCCTGCACTGTAGGGTTCAATTATACCTTTACCGTAATGCCTTGCCAGAGCCTCTGCCATCTGGCTTCGGCAGGAGTTACCTGTGCAGAGAAACATCACCTTAAGCATAATGCCTCCTCTTCATCCACCAGCCTTTGCCACCTTAGTATTTCGGCCAGCAAATACATCAAGAAGCCAGAGACAAAAACACCCCTCCCCAAGGGGGGATTGTCACTCTTATCTATTCCCTTCCCTCCGGGGAGGGGCACCCTCTCCCCTACCCTCTCCCTCAAGGGAGAGGGAGTTTGCCCAATCTCCTTGTATTTTTGTTTTTGGTTGTTGGGTTAATAATACAGGCATTTGTGCCTCCTTTTCTGTTCTGTCTCTTTAATCCTTTCAGTCTCCTCAGATCTTCTTTTATCAGTTTTTCATCATTTAGCATCTGTTTTATTATTTCTATAAAAAGGAGGTTATATTTGTTCACTGCCTCCTCGGCAAGTCTGTAATAAGACCATGTGCCCTTCTTTCTTCGCTCAAGGAGCCCGGCAGCATGAAGTATCCCTAAGTGTTTTGAGACTGTGGACTGGCCCATCTGAAGGACCTCCATAAGTTCACATACACAGAGTTCACCCTGTTCAAGGAGTTTTAGTATCCTTATCCTGGTTTCATCAGAAAGTGCCTTCGTTATTTGCATAAAATCTCTCACTTTTATTACTTTATCACGATAAAGTGATATATGTCAATGCAGATAAGACTTTCGTGCTTAATAATCAAAAGGCAGTTCCTGCCGCAAAAGCAACCATTTCTATCGGCATTTTAGGGAATGGAGACAAATGGCACAAAGGACATTGAATATGCTATATTAACAGACCTTTATAGGGTTTTACCCTTAAATTTTCTACACAGGAGGTCTGTTATGAGAGGTACTTTAAAGTTACTGACCGCACTGTTTTTGTTATTCCTCTTTGTCACCCCTGCCCTTGCTGAACACATCTTTGGCCCTGATGAACTGGATACCACCTATGGAATCTACTTCAGGCTGAGGCAGGAGACATGGGACAATGTCTTTGACTTCTACAATGATGATCACAAGGACGACAACTTCTTTCGTCTCAAGACATCCCTATGGACCAAACTCGACTATGATAAGAGATACATCTTCTTCATTAAACTCACCAATGAGGCGAGATACTTTATGAATACCAGTAATACCTCCTCAAGACCCTTTGGGTTGAATGAAGATGAGATAGTATTTGACAACCTGAATCTGGAGGTGAAGAATCTCTTGGGCCTCCCGATTGACCTTAAAATAGGAAGACAGGATTTTCTCTTTGCCTTTGGAGAGGGCTTTCTGATAATGGATGGCACTCCCTGGGATGGCTCCAGGACTTTTTACTTCAATGCGGCTAAGGCATCTGTCAGACTGAATGAGAAAAACTCTCTGGATCTGGTGTATATAACTAATCAGGACAGGGACCGTTATCTTCCCTCCATTTATCCCGCTGAAAAGAGAAGGATTAATTACTCAGACGAGCAGGGTTTTGTGATTTATGCGAGGAGCAAACAGATAGAGGGATTCACCATCGAGCCCTATTATATCTTCAAGAACGAGGAGACCGAGTTCCTCCCAGACGGTGAACTGGATCTCAACACTATTGGGGCAAGAGTTCTCTTTTCATATGGGACATGGCAGTTTGGTGGAGAGTTTGCCCATCAGTGGGGAGAGTATGACAGTGGCAGGGATAGAGAGGGTAACGGAGGATATATCTTTGTAAAGAGGGCCTATAAGGACATGAAGTGGAGGCCTGCCTTTGAACTTAGATATGTGTATCTCTCAGGTGATGACCCTGACACTGATGAGAATGAGGCATGGGATCCATTATTCTCAAGGTGGCCATGGCTGAGTGACCTCTTCATTCTCACCCTTGCACCTGAGACTGGCATCCCTGCATACTGGACCAACCTCCAACTATACAGGGCAGGGGTCAAACTCGCCTTTACCAAGAACACCGGCTTCGGCTTCAACTATAACTATCTCAGGGCGAATGATGACCCGGCCACCAATGATGGCACACCCTCAAAGGCTCCTCTGTACAGTTTTGACAGCAAGGAGAGGGGACATCTTCTCCAGGCAAAACTCTCCCACAGGTTCACAAAGGCGATAGACGGATACCTCCTTGTGGAGCATATGATCCCTGGCGGTTTTTATAAGTACGATGACAGTGCCACATTCTTCCGCTGGCAATTACAGATAAAACTCTAAGGACCTCCAATTTATCACCCCTCCCGGTCTGCCAGGGAGGGGTCCTCTCCGAAAATTGCCATTTGACATCAGTCGAAACTGTATCAGGCGGCAGGGTTCTGCCGAGCAAAATCTGCGATTTTCCTCCAGAGTCAAACGGCAGATCAGAGGGCATAAAATATCCAAATAATGCTATAATAAATTTCATGAAAAAGGTACCCACTGTCTGCCCGTATTGTGGTTGTGGTTGTGGCCTCTTTCTCCATGTGGAGGGTGGAAGGGTGATAGGGGTCTCTCCAAACAGAAACCATCCAGTAAATCAGGGCAGCCTATGTGTTAAGGGCTGGAACTGCCATGAGTTCATACACCATCCAGATCGTCTCAAGACCCCTCTTATAAGAAAGAACGGCAAACTGATAGAGAGTAGTTGGCAGGAGGCACTACAGTATGTAGCAAAAAGACTTTCAGAGACAATAAGTCGCTATGGACCTGACTCTGTTGGGGTACTGAGTTCGGCAAAATGCACCAATGAGGAGAACTATCTCCTTATGAAATTTACAAGGGCGGTCCTCGGGACAAATAACATCGACCATTGTGCCAGGCTCTGCCACTCCTCTACAGTTGGGGGACTGGCGGCTGCCTTTGGTTCTGGTGCCATGACAAACTCCATCTCTGAGATAAAGGATGCAAGGGTCCTTTTTGTTATAGGGTCAAATACAACCGAGCAACATCCCATGATAGCGATGCATATGTTAGAGGCGGTTGACCGGGGAGCGACCCTTATAGTGGCTGACCCGAGGCGTACAAAGATTGCAGATTTTGCGACCATATATCTTCAACACCGCAGTGGTACCGATGTGGCCCTCCTGATGGGAATAATGCATGTGATCCTTGCTGAACACCTTGTGGACAGGGACTTTGTGATGAGAAGGACAGAAAACTTCCATGCCTTTGAAGAGAGTCTCAGAGAGTTTACGCCAGAGAGGGTGGAGAAACTCACGGGTGTGAAGGCATCTGATATCAGAAAGGTCGCAAGGGTCTATGCCACGGAAAAGAGGTCAATGCTATTTTATGCAATGGGAATAACCCAGCATATTACAGGTGTTGACAATGTGAAGGCCCTTGCCAACTTAGTGATGCTCACGGGACACATCGGGCTACCCTGTTCCGGGATAAACCCCCTGAGGGGACAGAACAATGTCCAGGGTGCCTGCGATATGGGGGCACTGCCAAATGTATACACGGGCTATCAGAAGGTGACCGATCCAAAGGCGAGGAGAAAGTTTGAGAGGGCATGGAAGAGAAGGTTGCCCGAGAGGGCGGGACTCACTGTTGTGGAGATGACAGAGGCAGCCCTTGAAGGCCGGCTCAAGGCGATGTATATTATGGGTGAAAACCCTCTCCTCTCAGACCCTGACCTGAACCGCGTTAGGGAGGCGATGGAGAAACTCGAGTTTCTGGTTGTACAGGATATATTCCTTTCAGAGACCGCTGAGTTTGCCGATGTTGTCCTGCCTGCAGCCACCTTTGCCGAAAAGAACGGCACCTTCACAAATACAGAGAGGAGGGTCCAGTTGATAAGGAGGGCGGTGCTTCCTCCCGGAGGGGCGATGCCAGACTGGAAGATAATCACCGGGTTGTCCTCATTAATGGGGTATCCTATGCAGTACAGGGATACCTATGAGGTGATGGAAGAGATAGCATTGCTTACACCTTCCTATGGTGGGATCCTCCACTACAGGCTCGACAATGGCTTCGGTCTTCAGTGGCCATGCCCTGATAGGGATCACCCAGGGACTCCCTACCTCCACAGGAAGAAGTTTGCCCGTGGGCTCGGCACATTCCTGCCGGTTCAGTTCAGGATGCCGGCAGAACTGCCTGATGAGGAGTTCCCCTTTGTGCTGAATACAGGCAGGACAGGAGTGCATTACCATACAGGGACAATGTGTCGGAGGACCACGGTACTTGAAAGAGAGGAACCCGAGCCCTTTGTAGAAATCAACCCAAGGGATGCTGAGAAACTTGAGATCAGAGAGGGCCAGAGGGTTCGGGTATCCTCACGGAGGGGCAGCATAGTGCTCAGGGCGAGGTTGAGAGACAACACATCAGAAGGGGTGGTCTTTATACCTTTTCATTTCCGAGAGGCTGCCGCAAATCTCCTCACAAATCCAGCCCTTGACCCGGAGGTGAAGATCCCGGAGTATAAGGTGTGTGCTGTGAGGGTGGAACCCCTTGAAGTGGTGAAGAGACCGAAGAGACCGCGAAGAGTGGATATCGAGGAACTGAGGATAACATGAAGGGATGGATACTCCCCAAGAATTCTCTTTCGTACTGGCTCAGGCAGTTGAGGAAGGACAGTGACCTGATAGGCCCCCTGAGGACACCTGATGGTGATATAGTCTTTGAGAGCGTGGAGAAGATACATGAGATAGTGCTTGATCCTCCCGCCTCTCTGCCATCAGTGAAGGAGTTCTTTTTGCCCCAATATGAGACGGTATTTGTCTTCAAGACCGACACGGTGAGACCGATCCAGGAGAAAAGAAAGAGGGTGATATTTGGGCTCAGGTCCTGTGATGTGGCTGCCCTGAGACTGCTGGACAGGTTTTTCCTGGATTCCCAGCCGGACCCTTATTACAGCGAAAGGAGAAAGAACACCCTGCTCATCTCCGTTGTCTGTAATCGCCCTGATCCCACATGCTTCTGTGTCGGGATAGGGGCCGGTCCATATCTCAAAGAGGGGTTTGATATACAGTTAACAGACCTTGGGGACAGATACATGGTAGAGATAGGCTCACCCAGGGGCAGAAGAGCGGTGAGGGAGTACTCCTTTGTTTTCCAGAGGCCCCGGAAGACAGATCTTGAGGACCAGTTTGAGGTCCAGTTGAGTTCTACTGCAAGGTTTCAGCAGAGGATAAACCTGGAGGGGGTGAGGTCTCTGATCCTCTCTCAGAGAGTCGATGAGGGGTTCTGGCAGGAGGTGGCAAACCGATGTATTCAGTGTGGAGGGTGTGTCTATGTGTGTCCCCTCTGTAGTTGCTTTACAGTCACGGACAGGGTGTATCAGGAACATATAGAAAGGGTAAGACTCTGGGATGCCTGCCTCTTTAAAGGGTTTACGAGGCTTGCAGGCGGAATCCTGCCCAATGATGCCCCTGTCAGCAGGACAAAGAGGTGGTTTTATCACAAACTCATCTACTATCCTGAAGGCATCGGTGGTTTTGGTTGTGTCGGTTGCGGCAGATGTGCTGTAGTTTGTCCCTCAAAGATCGATATGGCTACAGTGGTTTTGAATATCAAGAGAGTTTCAGAGAATGCGGTCAGTGGTTAACATCTATACACCCTTGAAGGGAAAGATAGAAGAAGCGAGGGAACTCTGCCCGGATGTAAAACTCTACAGGGTGAGGGTCCCCAAGGAGGTTCACTACTATCCTGGCCAGTTCTTTATGCTATCCCTCTGGGGGTATGGTGAGGTCCCCATCTCTGTCTGCTCGCTTGATGACACACAGACCCTGGAATTTACCGTGAGAAAGGCAGGTTTTGTTACATCGGCAATTCATCAATTGCAGGCAGGAGACACCATCTGGTTGAGGGGGCCCTATGGCAGGAGATTCCCTCTGGAGATGTCATACCACAGGGATGTGGTGGTAGTTGCAGGGGGTATAGGTCTTGCGCCTTTGAGGGCTGTCATTCAGTACCTACTGAAGGAGAGAAGAAAGGTGAAGAGAGTGACACTGCTTTATGGCTCAAGAACACCTGATGGACTTCTCTACAGAGAAGAATACGACACCTGGAGGGCCAGTGATGTAAAGGTTGTTCTTACAGTGGATTGTCCCTCAGATGGTTGGCGTGGTAATGTGGGAGTGGTCACGACCCTCTGGCATCAGGTTGAAGGCGAATTGAGAGAGGCCGTTGCCTATGTATGCGGCCCGCCTGTTATGATTAAGGCTGCCCTGACAGACCTCTTCTTACTTGGAATGCCTGCAGACAGGATCGTAACCACCCTTGAGGCCCATATGAAGTGCGGAGTGGGTAAATGTGGACACTGCTATAATGATGGCAGGTTTATCTGTACTGATGGCCCGGTGTTCACCTATAAAGAGATAAAGGAATGGGACCTCACACTCTGAAGAAACACCATGCTTACACTCGCCTTTGACACAGCCACAGAGCAGGGTTCCGTATGTCTTTACAGCACAGGGGAATCGGTGCTCGGAGAGGTCTGCCTTTCAGGCAGAAAGAGGCACTCTGAGGTCCTGCTACAGGCAGTTGATTTTCTCCTGAGGAGTGCAGGGACCAGGATCTCAGAGATAGACTTCTTTACCATCTCTATCGGACCCGGCTCTTATACAGGCCTCCGGGTGGGGCTCAGCACTGTGAAGGGCCTCTGTTTTGCTACAGGAAGGCCTTTGGTAACGGTCTCCACCCTGGAGTCACTTGCACTTACCGTTACACCCACTGCATGGTTCATATGTCCACTGCTGGATGCGAGAAAAAGAGAGGTATATGGGGCGGTGTACCGTTACCATGGGGGGACCCTTTCTACAGTAATGGATGAGGCGGTTGGTGCCCTGGACCTGTTCATAAGAGACCTGGAGGATGACACCGTCTTCTTAGGATCAGGGGCATCTGTATACAGGAAGCAGATACTCGAAAGGCTGAAAGACAAGGCCCATTTCAGACCCGCTCCGGTTGACAGGACTCTCGCCTCAACAGTTGCCTATCTCGGCATCAAAAAGGCGGAAAGGGGGGAGTTTTCTGACCCCACTACCACAGTGCCCCGTTACCTCAGGGCCTCTGAGGCCGAGGAAAAACTGAAGACCCGTATATAAAAGGGGCCTCCTGGAGGTAAAATAGTTGGAGGATTGAAAAACAGGGGAAATCCTAAAGTATCTCATTTATAAATCTCTTCAACTCCTCATCCTGAGTGGCCCTCAGGGCCTGAAGGTCACCATCAAAGGCAATCCTGCCATTCCTGAGGTACATAAACCTCTCTGCGACCTTTGTTGCATCGGTCACCTTATGAGTAACGATGATGAGTCCCCTCCTGTTGGGAGGGTCTCCTGAGGAGAGTTCATTAATCAGACCACAGATGGTATCTGCTGTAAGGGGGTCAAGCCCTGTGGTGGGTTCATCGTAGAGGATCATCTTTGGCTCACAGGCCGCCAGAGACCTTGCTATCGCAACCCTCCTCTGCATCCCCCCGCTCAGTTCTTCAGGCATCAGGTCCTCTGCCTCCTCAATCCCCACCCTCCGGAGCAGTTCTCTCACCCTCTGCTGTATCTCCTCCTCGCTCAGGGAGGTGAACTCCCTCAGACAGAAGGCCACATTGTCCTTCACGGTCATTGAGTCAAAAAGGGCACCCTCCTGGAAGACTATACTGAAGTTCTTCCTCACCTCCACCAGTTCTGACTCCTTAAGGGTGGTGATATCCCTGCCATCAATCAGTATCCTTCCTCTGTCAGGCCTCAGGAGTCCGAGGATCAACTTCAGGAGTGTGGTCTTGCCCTCACCGCTGCCCCCCAGAACAGCGATCTTTTCATAAAATGCCGCCTCAAAGGAGATCCCGTCTATCACCTTCTTTGAGTTAAACCCGAAGTGGACATCTTCAAATACTATCATACCCTCATCCCGAGCAGATAAAAGAGTATCCTGGTGAGGAGAAAATCCGTCACTATAATCATCACCATTGAGAGCACCACCGCTGTGGTGGTTGCCCTCCTCAGACCCCTGGCCCCACCTGTCGTCTTCAACCCCATAAAGCAACTTATACAGGCTATGATGTAGCCAAAGATGAAGGGCTTGACTGTACCTGAGAAGACATTCTTGAAGTCCAGCATATCCTTTATCTGACTCCAGTAAAAGGAGCCACTCTGGTGGCTCACTGCCACCACAATGTAGTAGCCACCCATGATCGCAATAAGGTCTCCAACAATGGTAAGCACGGGTAGCATCACTAAGGCACTCAGGAGCCTTGGTACAACGAGCCTCTTTACCGGGTCCAGGCCAAAGACCCTGAGGACATCCACCTGATGACCCAGGACCATGGAGCCGAGTTCAGAGGTCATTCCTGAGCCCACCCTGCCCGCAAAGACGAGGGCAGTTGCGACTGGACCCAGTTCCCTTATTATTGCCATCCCCACCACCCTGCCTGTATACATTTTCAAACCGAGGGTGCTCAGTTCTGCTGCGACCTGAAGTGACAGGGCCATGCCGATGAACAGGGACACAAGGGCAACGATGAATAGAGAGCCTGCACCTGCATAGTCCATCTGGTCTATTGTCTCTCGGAGATAAAAGGGTCTCCTGCAGATGCCCACTGTTGCCCTTATACAGAGGAGATAAAACTCCTGGAGCCCCAGTAGAAGGTCCCTCATACCCTCTGCAAAGCCCTTAGGGTCTCCTCTAACAGACCCTCCTCAGTGATCTCCTGCACCCTTACACGACCTATCCCTTCAGGTAGCACTATCCTGAGTCTACCCGCCCTTGCCTTCTTATCAAGGGTCATATAACTGAGCATCCGTGAGACCTCGATCTCCTTCGGGATACCCACAGGGAGCCCGTAAGACCTGATCGTCTCTTCAATCTCCCCTGCCTCTGTCTCGCTCAGCAGCCCCAGTCGGTGGGCAAGCCACGCCTCTGCCACCATGCCCACAGCCACCGCCTCACCGTGGAGATATCCCCTGTAGGAGGTGGCGGTCTCGATGGCATGACCCACTGTATGACCAAAGTTCAGGATCGCCCTCAGCCCTGCCTCCCTCTCATCCCTTGATACAACCTCGGCCTTTATCTGACAGCACCTCTGGACCACCTGCTCAAGCGACTCTGGCTGAAGACCGAGGATCTGCCTATGGTTTGACCTGAGATACTGAAAGAACTCCCTATCCCATATTACCCCGTATTTTATCACCTCTGCCATACCTGCCCGGAACTGGTCTTCAGGGAGGGTCCTGAGGGTCTGGACATCTATCCAGACAAATCTGGGCTGGTAGAAGGTGCCTATCATGTTCTTGCCAAGGGGATGATTCACCCCTGTCTTGCCCCCTACTGAACTGTCCACCTGGGCAAGCAGCGTTGTTGGCACCTGCACATAGGCTATCCCCCTCATAAAGACAGATGCAACAAAACCCCCGATGTCTCCTATCACACCGCCTCCAAGGGCTATCAGGAGAGAACCCCTGTCAAGGCCATCCTGAAGCATCCGGGTCAGGATGTGATAGGCCCAGAAGTAGTCCTTGTACTGCTCACCATCTGGTATGAGGACCAGGGATCTCTGGAGCGAGGCCCCCTCGATCGCCCTTTCAACAACTGGACCATAAATGGAATAGACGGTGGGATTACTGAGCAGAAGGAGTTTTGAACCTGTGGCCTCCTGAAGTAACCTCTCCTGAAGTCCTCCGAGTATACCGGAGCCTATATGGATAGGATAACTCCTTTCCCCTAAGGAGACCTCTACCACCTTCACAGGGAACCTCCCTGCCTGAGGAGATTGTCTATCTCTCTGACGGTTTCAAACAGCCCTGGCAGTTGGCCGAGTGGTATCATGTTGGGTCCGTCGCAGAGGGCCCTGTCAGGGTCAGGATGAACCTCCATAAAAAGCCCATCCACACCAGCGGCAACTGCGGCCCTTGCCAGAGGGTGGGCAAATTCCCTCTGGCCTCCTGAGGCCCTGCCCAGCCCTCCGGGCAGTTGGAGACTGTGAGTCACATCGAAGACCACGGGATAGCCAAAGGACCTCAGGATGGGGAATGCCCTGAAGTCAACAACCAGATTGTTGTAGCCAAAGGTGGTCCCTCTCTCTGTTATGATCAGACGGTGGTTGCCTGTGGAGGTGAACTTCTCAATCACGTTTTTCACATCCCATGGGGCCAGAAACTGACCCTTTTTGATATTCACAGGCAGACCTGTTTCAGAGGCGGCAATGATAATATCGGTCTGTCGACAGAGGAAGGCGGGCACCTGGAGGATATCCACCACCTCGGCGGCTACTGCTGCCTCCTCAGGGGAGTGGATGTCTGTGAGAACGGGCAATCCATACCTCTGCCTCAGTTCTGCCAAAATCTGGAGACCCTTCTGGATACCGGGTCCCCTGTATGAACTGATGGATGAACGGTTCGCCTTGTCATATGAGGATTTGAATATCAGTGGCAGGTCAAACCTCAGCGCGATCTCCTTCAGAAAGGCGGCTGTCTCATCCATAACGGCCTCTGATTCTATTACACAGGGACCTGCAATGATAAAAAGAGACCTCCTTTCGAAGAGGAAATCGAGGTCCATCTCTCAAGTCCGGACTTCTGACTCCCGGGGTTCTCCGGTCCTGCTCAGGTAATCCTCCAGTTCCTCGGCAAAGTCCTCTGTGAGTATTATCATCCTCTTTGCCATACTCAGGAAGTAGTTGTATCCGATCACTGCAGGTATTGCTGCAGCAAGTCCGAATGCAGTGGTGATGAGTGCCTCTGCTATACCAGGGGCGACCACTGCCAGGGCAGCAGAACCAGCGGCCCCTATCCCTCTGAATGCGTTCATTATCCCCCAGACGGTACCAAACAGTCCGATAAAGGGGGTGGTGGCCCCTGTGGTTGCAAGGAAGTTGAGGTAGCGGAGGAGTTTCGCCTCTTCAAGGGCGAGATATCTCCGTATGGTCCTCCGGAGTTCAGTCCTGTCTCTTCTGTCTTCATTGTAAACAGACCTGAAGAGGTTCGCCAGGGGACTGATCCCCAACGCCCTTGTGGTCACCAGGAGGGCCTTGGGGTCCCTGCCAGTCTGGAAGAACCTGATAAACCTCTCATTCTCCTTTTTGGCCCTTGCAAAGTACCTCCACTTGTAGATGATGATCGCCCAGGAAAAGACAGAAAACCCGAGCAGGATCAGAATCACTCCCTTTACCACCGTGCCTGCCTGAAGTATAAAGTCCAGCACCGTGTTACCCATTTTTACTCCTATACATCGATATTCTTTGCCTCAAGGGCATGCCTTATTATAAACTCCTTTCTTGGCTCAACATTCTCTCCCATCAAAACAGTAAATATCTGGTCAGCCTCTACAGAGTCCTCTATTGTCACCTGAAGGAGGGTCCTCTTTTCAGGGTCCATAGTCGTCTCCCAGAGTTGCTGGGGGTTCATCTCCCCAAGTCCCTTATACCTCTGGATGCTGAGCCCCTTTCTTGCCACCTCCATGATGAAGTTCAGAAGGTCCTTAGTACTCTCAAAACCCCTCTCCACCTCTTTTATCCTGACTTTGAATGGCCTTGGACCGAGTTCTTCCACAATGCTGTGCATATGTACAATCTCCCTGTAGTCAGGGGAGGTGAGAAACTCGGCATTCAGCCTCACCCTCCTTCCCACCCTCCGAATCTCGGTCCCCCAGCAGTTATGCTCCTCATCAAAGGTGATCTCCCCAATCTTCAGATTTGTAAACCTCTCCGAGAGTTCCCTGCATAATGCCTCTACCGCCTCTTTCTGGGAGAGGGTCTGTAGTGATACCCCCCTGTCAAGGAGATACTCCAGCACCTCTGTATCCTTCCTCCTAAGGCCGAACCAGTCAATGAGACTCACGTAACCCGCCAGTCTCTTCAGATAGGGGATAACCCCTTTGCCTGAGACAAACCCTCCCCGGACCCTGAGAGAGACCTCCTCAGAGGCGAGTTCAAAGAGCATATCCTGCAGTTCTGACTCATTCTGGATGTATCTCTCTGTCCTGCCCTTCTTCACCTTGTACAGGGGTGGCTGGGCTATGTAGAGATAGCCCCTTTCTATCACATCGGGCATCTGGCGGAAGAAGAATGTCAGAAGCAGGGTCCTTATATGGGCACCGTCCACATCGGCATCGGTCATGAGGATCACCCTGTGGTACCTGATTTTTGAGATATCAAACTCGTCTCCTATACCTGTTCCGAGTGCTGCTATCAGGGTCTTTATCTCTTCAGAGGAGAGCATCTTGTCGAACCTGGCCTTCTCTACATTCAGGATCTTGCCCCTGAGTGGAAGAATCGCCTGGAAGGTCCTGTCTCTACCCTGCTTCGCAGAGCCCCCTGCAGAGTCACCCTCTACTATGAAGATCTCGCTCTTTGAAGGGTCCCTCTCTGAGCAATCAGCCAGTTTACCGGGCAGTGCTGCATCGTCAAGGGCACCCTTTCTCCTTGCCAGTTCACGTGCCTTTCTCGCTGCCTCTCTCGCCCTTGCTGCCTGTACCGCCTTCTCTATTATTTTTCTTGCCACCTGCGGATTCTCTTCAAAGAAGGTGCTCAGTTGCTCGTTCACAATGGACTCCACTATCCCCTTCACCTCTGTGTTGCCCAGTTTCATCTTTGTCTGTCCCTCAAACTGTGGTTCCCTCAGTTTCACACTTATAACAGCAGTCAGTCCCTCTCTTATATCCTCACCAGAGATGTTCACCTTTCCGTCCCTACCAAACTTCATCCCCTGTGCATACTGGTTAGCGGTCCTTGTGAGGGCCGCCTTGAACCCTATCAGATGGGTGCCTCCCTCACGGGTATTGATATTATTCGCATAGGTATAGATGGTCTCGGTGTAGGTATCATTATACTGGATGGCTATCTCAACTATGGTGCCATCCCTTTCGCCAGAGATGTAGATCGGTTTTGGATGCAGCACCGTCTTGTTCTTATTCAGTTCCTGGACAAAGGAGACGATACCACCCCTATAGTAGAACTCCTGCTTCTTTCCTGATCTCTCATCCTGAAGGGTGATCCTCAGTCCCCTGTTCAAAAAGGCGAGTTCCCTCAATCTCTGACTCAGGGTCTCAAAACTGAACTCTGTGGTCTCAAATATCTCACTGTCTGGCTTAAAGGTGACCCTTGTGCCTGTACTTCTGGTCTTGCCCACCACTCTGAGGGGGGTTACCGGTACACCCCTCTCGTACCTCTGCTGATAAACCAGCCCTCCCCTCTTCACCTCCAGTTCAAGCCATTCAGACAGGGCATTCACCACAGAGACACCCACTCCGTGAAGCCCGCCTGATACTTTATAGGCCTTGGACTCAAATTTTCCCCCTGCATGCAGTTCTGTCATTACTATCTCTGCTGCAGATCTGCCCTTTGGGTCTCCCGGATGGGGTTCTGTGGGTATCCCCCTTCCGTCGTCCACCACGGTGCAACTGCCATCATAATGGATTGTCACATGGATATTCTTACAGTAACCTGCAAGTGCCTCATCAACGCTGTTGTCCACCACCTCATACACCAAGTGATGAAGACCCTCAGGACCGGTAGATCCAATATACATGGCTGGCCTCTTCCTCACGGCAGCCAGCCCCTTCAGTATTTTTATATCCTCTGCAGTGTAATCAATTCTATCTACACCCACCTTGCCTCCTTTAATCCCTTTTTTAGAGCCTCATGGGCATTATTACACAGAGGTATCTATCATCACCCTCCGGTGTGAGAAGGGTTGCACTGAGGGGTTCCTGCATCGTTAACCTGACCCTGCCGGTCTCCATTGAACTGAGTGCCTCAAGGAGATATCTGGCATTAAAACCTATGGAAATATCATCTCCCTCGTAATTGACCGCGAGTTCATCAGTCGCCTCACCAAGGTCCACTGAGGAGGCACTCACAATCATAACCCCATCCCTGAAATCTATCTTTACCGCACTCTGTCTCTCCCTGCTGATCACAGATACCCTTTTGAGCACCTTAATGAATGCCTCACGGTCAATAACGGCCTTTTTCTCATTATGAAAGGGCAGGGCCTGTTCATAGTCCGGGTAGTTACCCTCTACAAGTCTGACAAGCAGGGTGGTCTCACCAGATTCAAAACTGAGGTGATTGGATCCTATTCTTATTACTGTCGTCTCTGTGTCTGCCAGGAGTCTTCTCAGTTCCGTGCCTGCCTTCTTCGGGATCAGTAGTTTTAACTCCCTGGAACCGATAGTCTCTGTCGTCTCTTCACCAAGGGGGTATCTTATCATTGAAAGCCTGTGACCGTCAGTGCCTACTAAGGTGAGAGTGCCCTCGGGTTTTATGTGAAAAAGGAGGCTGTTCAGGGTATAACGCATCTCAGATTCTCCAACAGCATAGATGGTCCTGTTTATCATCTCAACGAGTTGTGACGAAGGGATCTGTATCGTGAGAGGATCTTTAAGTTCAGGCCATTTCGGGAAGTCTTCGCTGCTCATGCAGGCAAGACGGATTGAGGCGCTCTGAGAGGTGATCCTCAACCACTGGGAGTCCTCTGTCTGGAGCGTGATATCATCACCAAGTTCACGAATTATCTCGTAGAACTTCTTTGCAGGGACACAGAGTTGCCCTCCCCCATCAGCCTCTTCAACCCTTAGTGGTTCCTTTATTGCTGTGTCAAGGTCAGTGGCCACAACATAGATCTCCTCACCAACATTTAATAGGAAATGGCCGAGGATTGGCATGGTGGACTTTTTACTTGAAATGGACTGTATGTCTCCTACTGTCTTAAGGAGATCCTCTTTCTTTACCTTAAGTATCATCTCCTCCTCCTTAACCTTCTTTTAACTTCTTTATCATGGATTCAAGGATCCTCTCAAAGGACTCATCCTGGGCCTTCTTTGCTTCCACCTGCCTGCAGGCGTATATAACAGTAGCATGGTCTTTGCCACCTATGTTTTTTCCTATATCTCCGAGGGAAAGGTCTGTCAACTGCCTTGCCAGATACATCGCAACCTGTCGTGCCAAGACGATTTCCTTGGTCTTCTTCTTTGACCTCAGGTCTTGAACCTTCACACCAAAGAATTCTGAGACCACCTTCAAGATCCTGTCCACAGTTATCGGCCTGTGTTCCTCTGGTATCATGTCCCGCAGTGCATGCCTGGCCATCTCGAGCGATATAGGTAGCCCGGAGAGTGAACTATGGGCAGCAAGTTTTATCAGACAACCCTCCAGGTCTCTGATATTGGATTTTACCCTCATGGCCAGGTACTCGGCCACATCATGTGGGACAACAATATTCAGCAACTCTGCCTTCTTGTATACAATGGCGAGTTTGGTCTCAAAGGAAGGCGGCTGAATATCTGCCAGAAGCCCCATGGTGAACCTTGACTTCAGACGGTCTGTAACATCCTGTATCTCCTTAGGAGGCCTGTCCGAGGATATGACAATCTGTTTCTGTTGTTCATAGAGGGAGTTGAATGTGTGGAAGAACTCCTCCTGTGTGGATGTCTTGTTTGCGATAAACTGTATGTCATCTATAAGGAGGACATCAACTGTCCTGTATTTCTCCTTCAGTTCTGTCATCCTGTCATGTCTGATGGCAGAAACCACCTCATTGGTAAACTGTTCTGACTGGACATATATAACCTTCAGGTCCGGCATCTTGTCCAGTATATGGTTACCAATCGCACTTATAAGGTGCGTCTTGCCAAGACCGACACCTCCGTATATAAAGAGCGGGTTATAGACAGTACCTGGTGACTCTGAGACCTTTAAGGCAGCAGCATGGGCAAAGGCATTGCTTGGACCAACTACAAAACCATCAAAGGTGTACTTCGGGTTTAGATAGACTCCTCTCTGCCTCAGGGCCCTCTTTTTTTGTGTAAACTGGGCATACTGTCGCTTCTCCTCGGTGTCCTGTTTTACCGAGACCCTGAACCTTATATCAAAATCCCGTCCTGTGATCTCCCTGACAGTATCATTTATCATCTGTGAATAGTTCTCCTCTACCCATTCTCTGTAAAATCTATTAGGCATCTCCAAGATCAACTGGTCCTCCTTCATCTGTTTTGCCTTGATCGGCCTGAACCAGAGATCAAAGGCCCCCTTCCCAACCCTTTCCTCAATCAGTTCCAGGCACCTATTCCACAATTCGTTCTTATCCATCCTTCATTTATTAACAACTTTTCAACAGAATGTGAAATTCTTGCTTTCCAATAGTTCTAAATTCTCCATTATCATATTCAAATGTATGTTAATAAGGTGTTTAATTATAATCAATGTGGATATTGTTTAGAAAGTAATATATCTTTTAATCATTCCTTTAACATTAAATCTATCTCCGGAACAACAAAAATCAAGGGACTTTCAAACTATTAACATTTACACACCAACTACTACTCACAACTACTCTCTCTTTAAAGACTCCTTAGAAGAAGCCCCAGACTCGGTATTCGAACGGAGACCCTTCAGATAAGCCCTTATAAATATATCAATGTCACCATCAAGTACTGCGTCAACACTGTATACCTCAACCCCGGTCCTGTGGTCTTTTACCATCTTGTATGGATGGAGCACATAGGAACGGATCTGATTTCCCCATGCTATCTCCCTCTTTTCACCAATCAGTCCCTGGAGTTTCTCTTCCTGTTCCTTTCTCTTCATATCATACAACCGCGCCTTGAGTATCTTCATCGCCATCGCCCTGTTTCTGTGCTGAGACCTTTCATTTTGACAGGTAACCACAATACCAGTCGGGATATGAACTATTCTTACTGCAGAAGATACCTTATTTACATGTTGACCACCGGCACCAGATGCCCTGAAGGTATCAATCCTGAGGTCCTCCTCCCTGATCTCCACATCCACATCCTCTTCTATTTCTGGATATACAAGGATTGCTGTAAAGGATGTGTGTCTCCTTCTATTTGCATCAAAAGGTGAAATCCTTACAAGCCTGTGGACTCCATTTTCTGCCTTAAGATACCCATAGGCATAGGGGCCTGAGATGGTCAGTGTTGCGCTCTTTATTCCTGCCTCCTCTCCTGGTTGAATATCAACTATCTCTGTCTTGTATCCATGTTTTTCTGCCCAACGAAGATACATTCTCAGAAGCATCTCAGCCCAGTCCTGACTCTCTGTACCTCCTGCCCCGGGATGTATCTCCAATATCGCATTGGACCGGTCATGTTCTGATGACAGCAGATGTTTCAGTTCTAAGTTATCAATCTCTTCCTTCAGGGTCTTCAGTTCTTTTGTGAATTCCTCCAGAAGGAGTTCACCCTCCTCTTCTTCAAGGAGTTCCTGAGTCTGCAGGAGATACTTGAGACGGTCCTCTAAGGACTGAAAGGGCTCTAAGATGTCTTCAATCTCTGCCCTCTTCTTCTGTAACTCCTTTATCCGTTCGTAGTCTGTCCAGAGGTCTTCTCTGCTTAACTTACCATCTATCTCTGATAGTTCCTCTTTCAGTCTATCTACCTCAAAGATAACCTCTCAGTTCTGTGAGCCTTCTCTGCAGAACTTCCAGTTCTTCTCTTACTGTACCAACTGTAAGCATCTTGACACCTCCCTCGAGTCATTGTTTAAGAGTCACTTTTTGACTCATAATCCAGAGTATTCCGATATAAACAAAATTTAAATAGACAAAAATGTCACCAAATCTCCTGTATAAACTCTCTACCTTTGAGATTCTCAATTCCGTAATAATCTTATCGTCCCTGAATAGATCCGTCCTCTCCAATACCTGACCACTCATATCCACAATCGCTGAAATTCCTGTATTTGCAGCCCTTACAAGGGGCATCCTGTTCTCTACAGCCCTCACACGGGATATCTCAAAGTGCTGATAGGGGCCTGCCGTCCTGCCAAACCATGCATCATTCGTTATATTTACCATAAAGTCCGCCTGAGGGAACCTCCTCACCAGTGAGGGAAAGATTGCCTCATAACATATCAGGGTAAAGAAACTCGTATAACCTTCCTTACCCTTTATCCTGAAAAGGGTGAGGTTTTCACCCCTTTGAAAGTCACCTATCCCCTCTACCAGTTTGTCAACAAAAAAGAAGATACTTTTAAGGGGCACATATTCTCCAAAGGGAACCAGATGTATTTTATCATAAACCCCCCCCACTTTTCCATCTCCAAGGATCAGCACAGCGCTGTTGGAGATTCTGTATTGATAGGAGCCTTCCCCTGAAGGTATCCTCTCCTTTACCATTGGTGTACCTGTCAGGAGCACCATCGAGTTTTCCTGTACAAAGGCCTTTAGGTCATCTGTGTACGGTCTTTCATAATCAAAATAAAAGGGTAGCGCGGTTTCAGGCCAGATTATCAAATCCACTCCATATATCAGGGCCTCAGAGGACATCCTCTTGTACTTATTCAGTACCTCTTCTCTGTAACGGCTGTCCCATTTGATTGATTGATCTATATTGCCCTGGATGACACCCAACCTCATAGTCTTTTCGGGTTTTAACCCCTTTAAGTATTGGAGTTTATGATGCCCGTATATGATGGACCCGGCAAGAAGGGTTACTGTTAATATGACAGAGATTATCCTCTTTCTTTCAATAATAATGTCTGTTAGCGTGGAGTTTACAAGGACCACCAGAAAGGAGACCCCGTAGACCCCTGTCAGATCAGCAATCTGTATCACTGTGAGATTATCTGTCTGGGTATATCCAAGCAGTGACCAGGGAAAGCCGGTGAAAAGGACACCTCTCAGATATTCAAGCACCATCCATAGAGATGGTGCATATACTGCCATGGGCAGTGATGTGATTCGGTTAAGGTGGTTGACAACCCAGCCGAAGAGTGCCGTATAAAGTGCCTCATACAGACAGAGCAGCATCACCACTGCCAGGCTACTGGCCAGTGGTAAACCACCATAGTTGTTTATGGAGTGGTATATCCAGTACTGGGTGCCGAAGTAGAAGAGAAAACCGAGGAAGAGACCCTGCCTGAAGGACTGAGACGGTTTCGTCCGTGAAGTGAGATAAAGGAAGGGGACCAGTGCAATCCAGGCGACTGAAGAGAGGTCTGCAGGTGGGAAGGGCTCCCCCATTATAATAAGGGATCTCTCTGGAGTCAGTCCTGCTGTAAGTAGTGTGGCAGAAAGCAGGGTTAGGACCGTTCCTCCAACACTCACCGATCCGTGAGCCCGACATCCCTTAAATCTCCTTTTAAGAGTCCCTATCTGTAAGAACCTCCTCAGAGGATCCCTTCGACCTTCTTCTCTTTTCAAAGAATCTGGTGAGGATCTCCGAGGCCTCGGTTGAGAGGACACCGGAGGTGACCTCTATCCTGTGATTGAGTCTCAGATCTGAGACGATATTGAATACAGAGTCTGCTGCCCCCGCCTTTTGGTCTGGACAACCATACACAAGTCTTTTGACCCTTGCATTCACCAGGGCCCCTGCACACATGGGACAGGGCTCTTTGGTAACATATACTGTGGCATCCAGGAGTCTCCAGGTACCAAGGGCATTTGCAGCCTTCCTTAGGACCAGAACCTCAGCATGGGCAGTGGGGTCCTGTAGTTGTTCCCTCCGGTTATGATCTCTTGCTATCACTTTACCATTAATAACAACCACGGCACCTACAGGCACCTCTCCTTCGGTCTCTCCTGTCAGTGCCTCCTCAAGGGCCTCTCTCATGTATTCCTCGTCCTGTCTCTCAGACACCATGATCATTACTTGAAATTTGGATAATCCTCTTTTTCGCCTCTCTGTAGTCCTCTTCTAACTCACTGTCTGATATTGCAAAGTCCCTGCATCTGTTAAGGATCTCTGCCACCTCCTGTCTTGTCAACTTTCTATCTTTGCCAGACAGTATCTTGAGCATTGTCCTGTAGGCAAGAACAAAGGGTATGATGCAGAACATCCTGAGTGGATACTCCCTGTATGGCAGATGTTTGATGTACAGCAGTGCCCTGTCAAGGTGCTGAAGGGTCAGAAGAGACATCTCCCTTTCCACCATCTTCCATTCATAAGGGTTACCAGGTTTTTCTAACTCTTTTATTTCAGCATTGTATCTGTCCGTTATTTCCTTGGGTATATAACACCATCCCCTCATAAGGTCTTTCTCATAGTCCTTCAGGACATTTATCAGTTGAAGGGCAAGACCGAAGGAGACACGGTATCTGTTTAGATAGGGGCTGAGAGGTTGGATGGTCTCCTTTGTACAGAAGACCTCGGTGAGCATCTCTCCAACAACACCTGCCACGAAGTAGCAGTACCTCTTCAACTCTCTGACACTACGGAGTTGAAACACCTTTTGACCACTCTGGAGTTTGAGTCTCTGGAACTCTATCATCCCCCTGACGGATTTTCTGATCAGGGGGTCTATTATCTTCCGGTAGGGCTCGGGTAGATCAAAGTAACAGATCAGTACACTTTCACCATGCTCTATCAGTTCCTTTTCAGCGGTCTGCTCCTCCCATCTCCTCTTCAGGGATTCATAGAGTGAGAGTCTTTTTAAAAGGTCCGCGTCTTCTTCAAAGATCTGATAGAAATCACCGAGGTCTCTTATCTTTTCCTCTTCCGTCCTGTGTAAATTGTCTTCAAAGGTATCGGCTATCCTGAACAGAAGATAACCCACCAGAACAGACCTGTAGATGTCGCCCTCCAGTTCACCTATGTTTAGCGCAAAGGTCCTTGAGACCCTTGGTAGCATCTCATAACAGAAATGCCAGTGCTGTTCCTTCGGACTTTGTAAGAGTCTCTCCCCTGCAGTCATTGTCCTTCCGAATTTTAATTTGGTAATCACACCTGCTACTTATTATATCATTTGGTAGGTATGAGGGTGCCCCAAAATTGACATCTGACCTACATGCGAAACTATTAGTAATCGGTAGGGCTTACGCCTGAAAAAAATTGATTTTTCAGGTCTGAGTTACTTCAGCCCGCAAAGTCTTTGATTTTATGGGAATTCCCGACACAGAGTGCTATAGAAGACACCATGACTTCTACCCATTTCAGAGGGTCATTTTACTTCCCAAAGGGGCATACAGGGTACCGACATTCCCTACAGTTAAGGCATAACCCACCGTGACCCATCTCGGCAAGGGCCTCACGGTCTATGTACTCACCTGCAAGGATCCTTGGCAGGACAAGGTCAAAGACCGTGGTCCTGTGATACATTCCGCAGGCAGGAATACCGAGCACCGGGATAAGTCCAGAAAAATCTCTGATTTTTCTGGGACCCCTTCTGACTTCTGACTCCTTCAAGTATGCAATCAAAAACATTGCTCCGGGCAGCACTGCAGAGCCATAGTGCATCTCCCTTACACCCAGGTTCCTGATGGCAAACCTTGTGACATCATCAGGGTCAACAGACATACCACCTGTGGTGATCAGCAGGTCTGCCCCTGCTTCAATCAACTCCCTGAGACGGGCCTCAATAAACCCTGCATCATCAGGGGCAAAATAAAGACCCACAATCTCACCGCCGAATGCCTCAATCTTCTGCCTTATGATTGGGGCAAAGGCATCCTTGATCCGGCCATAATAGACCTCGTTGCCAGTAATCACCACTCCAGCCCTTGGCCTTCTTAACTGCCTTACCTCTATCACCCCCTCTGACCTCTGACTTCCGACTTCTCTGCCCCGAAAAATCTCCGATTTTTCGGGGGCCCCTCCTGACTCCTGACTCTTGACTCCTGACTCCTCACTCCTGGCTCTCTGAACCGCCTCCTCCACCACTGCCTTCTTCACCACCAGAGGTATGGCCCTTGTGCCTGCCACCACCTGGCCCTTTCTGACCAGGGTGTTGTTGTGAAGGGTTGCACACATCACCTCTCCAAGCATATTGAATGCCTTGAGTCTTTCTGTATCCACCTTCAGAAGACCATCCCTTGCGGCAATGAGATTGATACGGCCCTCCTTTGGTGGTCCCTGCATCTCAACACCTTCACCCATAAGTGCCCTTGCAAGTTCATATGCAGCCTCGTCCTCATGCATCTCATCAGGACCAATCCTGAGGACATAGAGCCTGTCTTTACCAAGTCTCTTCAGGTGTTCTATATCTTCGGGCCTTATGACATGACCCTTTTTGAATGCACGCCCCTTGAACTCCCCTGGCCTTATCTCAGTAATGTCGTGGGCAAGGACCATACCAATAGCCTCCTCCACAGGCACAGTGTGGTCCTCAGATGGCTCAAACACTACACTCCCACAGGCATCACACATGACAGACCTCCTTTGTGGTATAATTTTTTATGGACAAGAAACATCCCATAACTTTGGAACTCCCTGAAGAACTCTTTGAACAACTGCAGGAATACAAAAAGACAACAGACCTGCCTGATGATGAATCTGTGGTAATTGAACTATTGAGACATGCCCTCTGTCTTCCACCGTATTTCAAAGAATTTGACTGGTCAAAGGCCGAGAGACAGGCAGATGATGATATCAAAGAAGGCAGGACAAAGAGTTTCTCCTCTGCAGAAGACCTTGTAAATGACCTGTATGAATGAAGATTACCAGAACAGATTCCTTTAAGAAGGACTTCAGACACCTTCCAAAGCATGCCAAAAAGACCTTTGAAAAAAAGATAAAACTTCTCTTTGAGAACCCATCCCACCCATCTCTCAGGGTAAAAAAGATGAAAGGTCACGAAGATATATGGGAGTGCAGTATTACAATGTTCTACAGGTTTACCTTTCAATGGCACAACGATGAAATAATCCTCAGACGAATCGGACCCCATGACGATGTGCTTAAAAAACCCTGACCTCACCTGAACACCTCCCTGAATCTTTTGTCCACCAGTTGTCTTATCCCTTCCTCAAGTTCCCTATATCTTTCAAGAAAATCCCTTGCCTCCTCTGTGAGTGTTGCACCACCGCCGTTTGGGCCTCCCCTGTGTCTGTCCACGAGTTTAAACCCGAGCCTTTCCTCCATTGCCTTTATATAACTCCATGCCTTTCGGTAGGAGATATTTATGGCCTTTGCGGCCTGGTTTATGGAGCCTGTCCTGTCAATCGCCTCTAGGAGAAACCTCCTGCCACGGCCAAACACAGGCTCCCCATCAACCTCTATCCAGAGTTTGGACCTTATCTCTGCCTTTCTTGGGAATGCCTTTTTCTTCCTTGCCTTCATACAGATGCCCTCATATTATTACTCCTTCTTCCCTGAAATTCATTATTCACCCTCACCCCGGCCTTCTCCCTCAAAGGGAGAGGGAAATAGTAGGAAAGAGCCTCTCCCTCACAGGGAGGTGGAAAGCAGAAGGTGCCTCCCCCCTCAGGGGAGAGGGATTTTATCCAATATGTCCTTTTTTTGTTTTTGGTTGCCGGGTTATTAAGTTCCCGTGTTCTGTCCTTCAAAATCATTTGATGCCCCCTAATACGCCACGGAAGCACTATTCTTTTACACCCACCCTTGCCGACAGGCAGAGGCCCACCTTCAAGGCAGAGGCTGCCTGAAAGAGATTCTCTGGCATCAGCAGGCCTGCCATTAAAATATATTCTCCCTTTGGAGATGGGCAGGAGAAAGTGATGACACCCTTGTCATGGCCATGTCCCCTCTCCCCTTCGGGGAGAGGGATAGGGTGAGGGGCATTCAATCCATACTCCACCCTCAACGCAACCCTCTCCCACTGCCCGACCTTCTCCTGACTCCTCTGCCCCGAAAAATCGGAGATTTTTCGGGGACCCCTCTTGACTCCTGCCTCCTTAGTCCTTTCAGGCATCATCGTTATGACAAATATGCATAACGATATAGAAATTTTTTATTCCTCCCATGTAACGATGTTAATCCTCTCAAACCAGAATATACCTTTGAGGGGGGAAAGCGCACCTTTTACTGTGCTCTCAATCAGCAATTTGGTAAACTCCTTTTTTATGGGCACCTCAAAGTCATCTGAAAATAGTTTAATACCCTCTCTATCTATTTGTAGATGTATCTTCTTTCCCGGGCAGTCCAGGCTATGGACCATCGCCCTCAGGATGTTGCCAAGGTACCTCTGCAGAAAGGGATTCAGTGGTATGACCGCCTCATTTACCAGTAGCGATGTCCTCAACTGTGTAATATCCTCCTTCTGCACAGGCCCTGCATTGCACTCTGCCATTTTTACGCACCTCCCTTCTGTCCTGGACATACTCCCCACAGGTCTCACACAGGAGCCTGCTTAAAGGTCTTCCTGGCATATCCTCAGGAGGAATCTGTACCCTGACCCACTGATGATAAAATAGTTCCTCATCTGGCATCACCCTGTATGCCTCTAACTGACATCGGTATTTGTCTTCTGTGTCCTCAGGGCAGTAATCTCTGGCCCTCTCGCGGGCCTCCTCACGGGCTACAACCCTTACCGCCCTGCCTGTGGCAAGGTTTACGAAGGTGGCAGCCATCTTCCCATAGTCAACAAACCGCATCGTCCTTTTGCCGAGACTACAGCCTGTGACCGACTGAAGGGCGTCTGTGGCACAACGGTCAATCTCCACAAAGAGATAGAGTTTCTTTCTGTCTGCACCCTTCGGGTCTTTGATTCCTATGAGGTCAAGCCCGTAAAGGGCCATCCTCACCCCAAGGACCTGCCCGGGGCAGAGGTGCCCATGAACCCTCACTGACTCCTCAAGCAGTTTTTCGAAGTCCATATTCTAATTTTATTTCAAAAGTGAGTAAATTTGATGTAAATTTTTTACAAACTAATCCAGGACCTCCAGGTATTCCTTCTCAAGACATAGAAAGCCCTTTGTCAGAAGGGCCACACCCTTATAAAAACCTGTCTGGGCGTCCTCTGCCATTGCATCTAAGTATCTTGGCACCCATTGAAGGATATGATTGACGACAAACGCCTTCTCCTGGGATATATATCTTCTCAGGCCATCACTGTCATTGTCCTTCCATGCCTTAGATTCCCTCAGGCAGAGAAGGGCCATAAATCTCAACTCAACCCCTATGTAGTCGGGCAATTCATCTGCCATATCAAGGCCTATCCCAGAGTCTGCATAAAACCTGAGGACCTCCTCAGTTGAAGGACCCATCACCTGACTTTCTCCTCTCCAGACAGACTCGTATGGCGGTGGTGGTCCATAGTCCTTTCTCACCCCCCTGAAGAGCCTTGTAAAATCCACTGCCATACTTAGTTCTACATCATCTTCAGGCTGGTCACTTATGGAATTAAGAAACATCTCAACCAGTTTTGCACCCTGTTTTAAGTCTGCTATATCTGCTGATTCAGAAGTGCTTCTCAGGGCCATTCTAAAACCCTCAGACCGGATCATCTCTATCATTTTTTTCCTCGGTCTTTCCATAAAAAACCTACTCAGCAGATTGTAGACCTTGCTTCTGTCTTCTGCCTGCCTGCTGTAAAGGAGCCTTTCTTCCTCTTTAAACTCAGAAATCCTCATTTCCATCTCCTTTCTCTCAGTCTTGAACGGGGAAGGCCCGGCCTTCCCCGTTCAGAGAAGTTATTCTGCCATTGTTCCGTAGAGTTTGGTCTCTGCAGGTCCGTTGGCCTTATGGCATCCAAGGCATATGCCCCTGTCCACCTGACCCATCTGGAGGTCTTTGTGTTTTCTCTGGTATGGATAATCAGGGGCAAGGCTGCCTACATGGCAGGAGTTACACTGAAGCCCCAGGACCCTGTTGTGGATGTTGTGAAATCTCTTGCCAGGTTCCATCCCTGTGATCCTGCCTACATCTATCTTTCCCTTTTTGATCGCCTTTGCAGTGTCTGTAATGCTTGCCCCTGTGGCCACTGCGGCAGTCATGACCAGAAGGGCCAGAACTGCTATTGCCAGAGTCCAGACTCTCATCATTCACCTCCTATACAATGTAGTAGACCTGAGGTTTTGTTCCGAACTCTTTCTTCAACTGTATCGCCCTCTTGGTTGCGATCAGCCGGGAGACTTCGCTGTTGGGGTCGTCCAGGTCACCAAAGTAACGGGCATTTGCAGGACAGACCTTTATGCAGGCAGGGGAAGAGTCATAGTCACTGCCAGGGGTCTTGCCTTCCTTCAGGGCCTTCTCTATCCTGTGCCAGCAGAAGGTGCACTTCTCTGCAATCCCGGGCTTCTTTCTGTGCAGTGGATGTCTTGCCCTTGCAGGGAGTGCCTCGTATGGGGTCTTTTTACCATCCGGGTAGAAGGTCTTTTCATTACCGATGAAGTGGATGACCCCGTAGGGACAGGCAGCAATACAGTACTTCCTGCCCTTACATTTGTCGTAATTTATGAGGACCACTCCCTGTTTGTTCTTTGATATTGCCTTCTCAGGACATGCCTTCATGCAGGGTGGGTCCTGGCAGTGCATACAGTTCATCGGAACGAATATTCGTCTCACATTGGGATACTTGCCCTGCTCGTACTCAAGGACAAAGTTCCAGTAATTGCCAGGCTGGACCATGTTTTCTGTCTTACAGGCCGCCACACAGGCCCTGCACCCAAAGCACCTTCTCATATCAATGACCATTCCTAATCTCATCATTCACCTCCTAAGCCTTGTAGACCTTAACTTTTGTATCATTGAAACTGTTCATGCCTGCAACCCTGTCAGGATGGAGTTCAATGATGAAGTTCGGGTTCACGCCCTTTCTGGCATACTCAGGTAGCCCGCTTGAGATGTGTCCGTAGTGATAACTGATCGCCACTGTATCGGGCCTTATACCCTCTGTGAGTTTTGCCCTTATCTTCACCCTACCGATCCGGGACTCTACATAGACCCAGTCACCGTCTCCTATACCCATACTCCTTGCAGTGGAGGCATTTATCAGGACGAAGTTTTCGTCTGAGTCATGGGCGATCTCCCTGAGGGTTGGCACAGTGGCATTGGCTGTCTGGTTGAAGTACATCCTCTTGTAGGTGCAGAGGTAGAAGGGGTAGTCCTTTGCCTCAAGGTGAGGTGTTGGGAAGGCATGTTCCTTCCTCGGCAGTGGTGAGTACACGACATCAAGGTTATCGGTCCTGATGTTCTTTATACGGTGCTTCTTCACAGTTTCCCTGACCTTCTCTGCTGTCCAGACCAGTTGCTCTGCATAGAAGTTCATCTTTGGTTTGCCAGGACCCTTGAACTTTTTCTCCACACCCTTCAGGTAGATATCCTTTGCGTGGAGTTTCTTTGCCTTGAGCCCATGCTCCTTGAGGTACTGAAGGGTGGTCTTCTTTGCCTTTGCAATGGCTGCAAGCATCTCCTCAGAGGAGTACCTTCTGCCAGGCTTCAGGTCTGTCTTCCATGTCTTGTTGATCTTCTTGATGTATTTGTCCAGTATCCCGATTCTCTCGGCGAATATCATCAGATAGTCAAAGGCATCATAGGGTAGGTTATAGACATTCACAATGGGCTGTCTTATGGCGATGTGTTTGTACTCGAGGTTCCATCTCGTGGGGGACCAGTGATAGGCCTCAAGATAGGTCTTGTCAGGAAGCACTATGTCTGCCATGTTGGAAAACTCCGTAAGGACAGTTGCTATAGAGACATGGAATATGTTCTTGTACCCCTCAATCTGTTTCTTTATATCGGAGGCACTCATCGGCCTGTTTGTGGCATAGGAGATCATCATCTCAGGTCTGTAGGGAAGCCCGTAGGCATCAGGGTCAAGAAGTGTCAGGGCAACCTGCTGGGCAACATTGTGTGTGGCATGGGGGAAGAAAACACTCTCCTGCAGGTCCACCCTGTTGGGTGGATACTCACACTTTGAAGGCTTGAAGTACTTGGGCTTCTTGTAAACACTGTGCAGATGCATCCCGCCGACCGCATCAAAGGCACCCACGAGCATCATAACAAGCATCCTTGCCCTGTTTGTCTGTACGCCATACTCATGGGCAGAAAGCCCTCTGAATGTATGGATTGAGACAGGTCTGTACCTCAGTTTGTGTCCCTCTTTCACCACTGTGGAACCGATACTCGCCGCCTCGCCAAACTCCCTTGCCACCCTCCGGATGGTCTCTGCAGGCACCCCTGTAACCTCCTCTGCATACTCAGGGGTGATATCCTTCAAACTCTCCTTAAAGACCTCAAAGGCGGTCTTACAGGCTCTGCCATCAACGGTATAACTTCCTGTAAGTGCGGGCTCTACATCCCCCTCGTAGGGCCTTGCAGAGTTGCTCTTCTTGTCCCAGATGAGGGGTTTGTCACCTTTGCGGATGAACTTCCCGTCCCTTCCAACGAGCATCGGTGCATTGGTGTATGTCACAAGGAACTCCTCATCAACAAAGCCATTGTCAATGAGTTCCCTTGCCATGGCAAGCAGGAACAGAGCATCAGTGCCCGGCCTGATGGGTATCCACTCGTGGGCCTTTGTTGCGGTGTTTGAAAGCCTGGGCTCCACCACCACATACTTCATACCCCGCTCTATGTTTTCTATGATCTTTCTGTCAAGCCACCTTGCCCACTGCTCTGCCTCCATCGGGTTTGCACCCATGTTCAGGAAGTAACGGCAGTTGTCAAGGTCAGGCAGAAACCCGTGATAGCCCCAGGTAATCTCGTCTGCAACATGTCTTGCCGCCTCGCAGACAGTAGTCCTGTGGACAACATTCGGGGTGCCGAAGGCCTTGCAGAAGTCCTTCGGAAACTTATCTCTTATCAGGTACTTGCCATGGGCGTGGTGCCAGATGAGTTTGCGGGGGTCTTCCTTTTTGATCTTCTTCAATCTCTTCGTTATCTCCTCAAATGCCTCCTCATAGGATATCTCCACCCACCTTGGGTCAGCAGAGGGGTCTTTGTCGGGATTGGTCCTCTTGAGGGGCCTCTTCACCCTGTAGGGGTTGTATGTATCAAATATACCTGAAATCCCTTTGGGGCAGAGATGCCCTCTGTTCTGAGGGTTTTCTGGATTACCATAAATGGCCCTGATAACGCCGTTTACCCTCCTCACCCTGATACCACAAAAGTTCACACACATCACATCCGTGGAGGGGATAAGGACATCCTCCTTCGGTGCATAGGGAACCCTCGCCTCTGCCTCACTGAGGTCAAAAAAGGCATCACCCATCATAGCCAGTGCAGTCAGAGAGGCAGCCCCTTTTAAAAACTCTCTTCTACTTACAGCCATATTCACACCTCCTCACACAAGTATCCTTACTTGGTTGATTTAGGATCTTCCAAAATGGAATGACTTCCGCCGGTTCCGAACCTCTCTCACCTCCTTTCTTTGGAAGTGGTGTTCCGTCAGGTTTCCAAATTAATAAAGCACCTTCTATGCCACATACTTAACTCTTTGATTAATAAAGGCTTTTTTAGATCCGGACATCCCTCTGTACAGAACAAATGTTACCATCTGGTAACAGTTTTCAGGCAAAGGGAGGGTTAATTTCAAGGAAGGACCCATATATATTAAGGGGATTCTCTATTGTTACCCTACGGTAACACAAAAACTCACACCTCGGAAGTGTGAGTGGTGGCAATCCTTTATGCAATCTCCCTTATGAGATGAGGCAGGTTAACAAACCTCACCTCCACATCCTTGAAGGACCTTTTATAGGGTCTGTCTATGTTATGGCAGACTACATAGTTTTTGCCTTCTGGATACCTCCTCCTGAAGACTCTGAGGTTTGAAGGGTCAAACTCCTCTGCCCTCCATTTACATTCAATCGCAATGGGGGTGCCTGATTTCAGGATTACAAAATCAATCTCATGGCCCTGTTTGTCTCGCCAGTAGTGAATTCGTCTGCTCTGCAGATGGGCATAAAGTTCGTTTAAGACAAGGTGTTCAAAGAGATACCCGAGGTCTTCCTGTCTGAGTTCTGACCAGCCACGAAAATAACAGACGAAACCCGTATCAAACCCATATACCTTGGGGGCAGAGACTATCTCTGTTGCTCTTCTGGTGCTAAAGGGCCTTATAACATTTACAATATAGGTAGCCTCCAGCACAGATAGATAATTCGTTATCGTGGTTCTGCTGACCTCACAGGCCGCAGCAAACCTTGTTGCTTTAAATACCCCGCCACTTTGTGCAAGGAGAAGTTCCACAAACCTTAAAAAAGAATGCCTCCTTTCAAGGCGAAATAGTTCCTGGATGTCCTTTGCCCAGTAAGCATCCATCCATTCCTGAAATTCCCTCTCAGGTATCTCAGAGGCCAGAAAGAAAGGAGGAAGCCCACCAAACAAGAACCTGTGCCTTATATCCATATTCCCGAAATCCTTCATATCCTCAAGAACCATTGGGGTGAGCCAGAGTTCTACCTTTCTGCCTGTCAGGGTATCACGAAACTTCTTTGAAGCACCCAGGGTGGAAGAGCCAGTGGCAAGTATCCTGATGTCAGGATAATGGTCTGCTCCAATCTTCAGAAATTCTGAGGGGTTATCAAGCCTGTGGACCTCATCAAGCACCACTGTCCTGCCCCTTAGTTCATCCCAGAAACCCTCAGGCTCCTCCATCAACCTTCTTACCCTTGGCAGTTCGCAATCAAAGTATTCAACCCCTGAAATACTCTTACACAAAAAGGTCTTCCCAACACGCCTGACCCCTGAAAGCCATATCAGGTTCCTCCTCTTCCATCCCTCAAGTATCCTCTCTATCCAGAACCTTCTTTTTACCATATGCAACTATGGTAGCAAATAGTATTACTTTTTGTAAAGTATAGTTGCATTTAGTAAAACTTAATATCCAGTGGCCGGTTTGGATAAGTGTATGCAAATGTTTATTTTGGTATATTAATAACTACGACTATTTACTGAAGGAGGCATGTTTATGTCATACGAGTTAATCATAATCGGCGGTGGAGCAGCAGGTTTTGCAGCAGCCTACAGGGCAGAAAGGCTACAAAAGAAGACCCTTATAGTTAATGACAGTTCAATCCTTCCGCTGGGTGGCACATGTGTTAATGTAGGGTGCATACCTTCAAAGATAATGCTACATCAGGGAGAGATTCTCTATCAGGCAATGAAAAATCAATTCAGGTCATTGTCCTTATCAGGCAGTGCCGATTTTGTGGAGGCATTAAGACAGACCCGTGAGATGGTAAAGGGTTTCCAGCAGAAAAACTATCTCAATGTAATAAATACCCAGGAGTATGTTGATTACATTGAAGGCCATGCTGTTTTTAAAGACCCCCACACTGTCGTGGTAAATGATAAAGCATACAGGGCAAAATATTTTCTTATAGCAACAGGCGCCTCCACCTTCGTGCCCCCTATGGAAGGAATGGATGAGATTGGGTATCTCACAAACAGGACCGTATTCAATCTTGATAAGAAACCAGATTCAATAATAATACTTGGTGGTGGGCCAGAGGCAGTGGAGTTTTCCCAGATATTTCATCGTTTCGGGATAAAAACAACTGTAATTCAGCGTTCTCAAAGGATACTTACAAAGTTTGATGCTCTGGTGGCAGAAAGACTAAAGCAGTGCCTGACAGAAGAGGGGATAAGGATTATCACTGGAACAAGACTGCTTGAAGCAAAAAGCACTGGCGATAAAGTAAGGATTGTTTTTGAGAAGATTGGCCAGGGTAGAAAGACCGTTGAGGCAGAGGCAGTGCTTGTTGCTACAGGCCTTAAGGGAAACACCGAGGGTCTTGGACTTGAAAGGGCTGGGGTGGAGACAGATGAAAAGGGCTTTGTCCGGGTAAACGAGTTCTTACAGACCTCACAGTCTCACATCTATGCCGCAGGTGATGTTACTGGCATCATGCCCCTTGAGACAGTGGCGGCAAAGCAGGGAAGCCTTGCAGTGCAGAATATGTTTGAGGATGCCAGAGGAAGGATTAATTACCACCTCATACCAAGGGCTGTGTTTACCTCCTCCTGAACTTGCTACTGTGGGATTGACAGAGGAGGAATTTGTAAAGAAATACAATGTCTGCCTGTGTAGAACCATCTCCTTTGAGCATGTGGAAAGGGCTGCTTTGATGAAAGACACAAGAGGGCTTGTCACGATGGTGATACATCCACAGACAAAGGAGGTTGTGGGCGTGCATATAGTTGGGCCCCGTGCATCAGAGATAATCACCACTGCCACTTATGCAATAAAAAACAAAATGACTATATATGACATAAGAGACACGGTGCATGTATTCCCCACACTTTCTGAAGTCCTGAAATTTCTGAAGTCCTGAAAAAGGTTGCCCAGAGTTTTGAGGAGGACCTCACGAAGATGGCCTGTTGTGTGGAGTAAAATTTATTACCACTTCGGAAGTATAAAGATGGACCACCTCCGGCACTTGACAGATTGTTGAGTGAGTGTTATAATATGAGTAATTACTCATATGAGTTAAGGCTAATATTCTATGATTCCTCTGATTGAAGATACGGCCAAGATACTGAAGGTTCTTGGAGACCCGAACCGTCTTAATATTGTATTTGCCATTGGTAAGAACTCCCGTTCAGTTACAGAGATTATCCGTATTACCGGGCTTTCGCAAACCCTTGTGTCTTTTCACCTCAGGGCATTGAGGCGAATAGATATCGTAAGAACAAGACGGGATGGGCCTTTTATTTACTATAGCCTAAAAACCCCACATCTTATAGACATACTTATGGAAATCTCAAAGTTAATAGGAAAGACAATGCCCATAGAGACTGTTTCACCAGAGATGGTAAATAGTATAAAGGGGAGGTAGACAATGAAAAAAGAATTACTGTTAATAGGAGTATTTATTGTGTTGTTATTTATCGGATGTAACGAAAGCAGTGCTAAAGGTGTCCTGAAAGATTATACCTTTGTCACCGTAGATGGTAAGAGTATTAACTTTAACAATCTCAAAGGGGTTCTTATAGTAATCAATATAGGTGGGCATTGGTGAACAATATGCAAAAGAGAAGCTCCCGAACTTCAGAGGGCCTATGCGAAATTCAAAGACAGAGGTGTAATCTTTATTGGTGCCTTTGTCCTTGGAAACAACCAGCAGATAAAAAAGTTTCGGGAGCGATATCATCTGACCTTTCCAGTTGGGAAGGAAAATGGTCTGGCAAAAAAACTTGGCATTATTGCACTTCCAACTACAGTATTTATAGGAAAAGACGGAAGAATAAAAAAACGCCATATTGGAGAGATTACATTTGAAGATTTAGATAGAGAAATTAAGAAGTTACTTAAGCAATAAAAGGAGGTTTAAAAAATGAAGATGTTTGAGGACATGATGAAGAAAATAATGGGCGGGATGATGAAGCCAGAGGACATGCCCGAGATGATGACCGCCATGATGGACAGGTGTTTCAGTGAGATGAAACCCAATGACAAAATGGCATTTATGGAGAACATGATGCCCAGATGTATGAATATGATGCTTAAGGATATGTC
>WGER01000026.1 GCA_015492645.1 Nitrospirota bacterium | reverse complement strand
TCTCCCCCTGTGTCGTCTGCCTCACAGACCACAGTGCCGTCCTGGTTTATCTGCCTGATGCTCTGCCCTGAAGGGCATGTGCCTGTTACCCTCTGCTGCACTGATGTGGTGTCAACATCCGCAGAGGTGATGGTGCCGTCTGTTATCATTGCCGAGGTAATTGAATCAGCCTGCCCCTCGTTCACATAGGTGGCATCATGGTTGTGGTCACTCCTTGCAACGGTATCTGCAGTGCCAGAGCCTCCGAAGTTGACACTGAAGGTTGTGCCTGTGAGAGTAAGCCCAGTGCCTGCAGAGTAAGTGGTGTCGTCGTCTCCGTCGTCAAGCCCATTAGGGCGGTTCTGGATGTTCGCCCAGTCAATGCTTGAGGCGGTAACATTGGTCAGTCCTGAGCCGTTCCCTGTGAAACTGTTTGCAGTGACGTCTCCCTCTGAGTCCACTGAGAAGACATCAGTGCCTGAGGTGTTCTGAACGGCCAGTTTTGTGACATTGCCGGTAGACTCATCTGTGGTGCTGTTTTTGGCCTCAAGCCTGCCATTTATCCTGACAAGGTTGTTGTCAAACTCTCCGTAGATGAGGGGAGTTGAAGAGGAAGAGTTCTCTATGTAGAGTTTGTTTGAGCCCGTCTCACTGTAGCCTGCCCCATAGCCTATGAAGACATTGCCTGAGCCTGTCTGGTTGGTGTAGCCAGCATATCTCCCAATGAAGGTGTTGGAGGAGCCTGTGGTGTTATTGTAGCCGGCAAAAGTACCTATATATATATTACTGTTGCCTGTGGTATTACTGAATCCTGCATTGGCACCAACAAAAGTGTTGCTTTCGCAGTCTGTGGTATTTGTTTGTCCATTTTTGCAATTGTTGAAACCTGCCTGAAATCCTAAGAAAGTATTGAAATCTGCAAAGCCATTACTACTACCTGCGTTTGTTCCAATAAAGGTGTTATAACGACCTGTGGTGTTATTGGAGCCTGCAGCAGATCCGATGAAGGTATTAAAATATCCCGTCTCATTGGAGTAACCTGCCCAACGACCTATGAAGGTATTGTAGTACCCTGTGGTGTTGAAGTAGCCTGCCATATAGCCCACAAAGGTGTTATTGTCACCATCCCCTGAATTAGAGCCAGAGGTTGTATTATATCCTGCGCCTGAGCCTATAAATGTATTGTAGTCAGGTGGGCCCGCACCCCCGCTGGATATTGAATTTCCAGCCCCCGATCCGTAAAGGGTATTTGTAGTGCCCTCATATCCCATTATGCTTATATTATCCTGTCCGGATGTATTCACCTTTTCTGTAACTTCCCTCTTTATCTCCTCCTTCACCTGGACATAAGACTCTGTCTTCTTCCACTCAGTGTTCAGATATTCCCTCACCACCTCCTTCACCTCCTCTGCCTCAGCCTCCGTCAGTGCCACAGAGATCTCAAACGCCCTTCCCTCAGACCATATAACTCCTGACTCCTGACTCTTGACTTCTGACTTTCTCGCCCCTACATACCAAACATACCTCACTCCATCCTCAAGACACTCCCTGGCAGAAGGAGTCCAGGTAAGGGCAGGGACCTGGATGTCTTTTCTCAGTACAGGTGCATCCAGCAGGGCCATCTCATCTCTCGACACCACATCTGCCGTCACCATCTCATAGACCTCCACCGTGTAGGAGTCTGCACCACTTACCTCTGCCCAACTGAAGGTGGGACAACTGTCGTTCACCACTGCCACTTCTGTGCTACCCGGAGATACAGCTACCGGTTCCCCTGCACATACCGTTGATGTACACAGTAATATCAACATTACCATATACACCACCTTTCCTTTCATGATTACCTCCACCGAGAAGTTTTTATGTATTATAACTAAAATTGCTGAATACTTTTTCCGTACCATACCAGATTCTGAGTTTGGCCTCAGTCAAAATTCAGGTCAATCGCAAGAGCAGGGTATCACCATTTCTGATCCTGCTCTGCAGAGGTGTTTGTCAGGTATCCATTGTCATGGCCTATTACAACGAGTTTTGGATTGTTTGGGAGGAACCTTCAACAGAAGGAAAGATCCAGTAAATTGCCGATAGAATTTCAATCAAAACTCTGGAAGGGGGCAGGGAACCCTGAAAAATCGCAGATTTTTCAGGGTGTGGGCTCCTCAACTCCACAAAATCTCTGATTTTGTGGGGACCTCGCCGTAAAAACAAACATTTTTGTCAGCAAGTTAAGGAGTTATCCTGTTTTGCCATTAGAAACCCGCAATTTAGGTCTAAACAGAGAGTTTGAAAGAAAGAGATAGAAATGACTAAAATACCTTTATGCAGGAGGATAAAGAGAAGACGACCTGTAGTACAGGTACTCCACCTAAGAAGGTCCCACCAGAGGAGTGCCCCTATTGTGGACTGAGGTTTTCAAACCCCGTTGAGGTGTTACAGCATGTCTTCAGGGACCATGCATCCTGAGGAGATTAACCCCTGGCAGTTGCCAGGTTAATGAAGTGGTTTCGGGCAGGAAATGGGCAGGATAAGTGAGGTGTTCAGTGTGCTGAGGGAGACAGGCAGGAGGGCCTTTATACCCTACACCATGGCAGGGGAGCCTTCCTTAGAGGAGACACCAGAGATTTTACGCCTTCTGCAGGACTCAGGGGCTGACCTGATAGAACTGGGTGTGCCCTTCACTGATCCACTGGCTGATGGCCCTGTGATCCAGGCCGCTTCGGAGAGGGCCTTGAGAAGGGGTGTGACCCTCAGGAAGATACTCAGGATGCTGCGGAAGGCGAGGAGGACAATAGAGGTGCCCATTGTGCTCATGACTTACTACAATCCGGTATTCAAATATGGTGTTGAGAGGTTTGTGGAGGATGCAAAAGAGGCAAGAGTTGAAGGGGTGATCATACCCGACCTGCCACCCGATGAGGCTGAAGGGTTTATTGATGTCTCAAGGAGGTTCCATCTGGACACCATATTTCTACTTGCACCTACATCCACTGAAGACAGGATCGCCCTTGTGGCAGAAAGGTCCACCGGGTTTATATACTATGTATCTATAACAGGGATTACCGGAGCAAGGCTTAAAGGCCTGAGACACACAGAGAGGATGATAAAAAGGATCAAGGGTTACACGGACAAGCCTGTAGCAGTGGGGTTTGGTGTGAAGAGGCCACAGGAGGCGAGGGATGTATCAAGGATAGCAGATGGTGTGATTGTAGGCAGTGAGATAGTAAGAAGGCTTTATGAAGGAGATTCAGGACTAAAGGAGTATTTAATCTCTTTGAGGAAGGCGATAGATGGCATGGTTTAAGAGGAGCAGGAAGGAGACTGAGAAGAAGGTGAAGATACCAGAGGGGTTGTGGATCAAGTGTAACCACTGTAAGGAGATTATTTACCGGAAAGAGGTGGAGAGAAACCTCAATGTATGCCCAAAGTGCAACTACCACTTCAGGATCAGTGCCCGACTCAGGTTGAGATATCTTGTTGACCCCGGTAGTTTTCAGGAACTCTTCAGTGAGATACTGCCTGATGACCCTATCGGGTTCAGAGATGTGAAGACCTATCCGGAGAGGATAAGGGAAAACCAGCAGAAGACCGGACTGAAGGAGGCCGTAATAACAGGAAGAGCAAGGTTGAGGGGTATAGATGTTATAGTGGGCGTGATGGATTTTGATTTTATGGGCGGCAGCATGGGCTCGGTGGTGGGAGAGAAGATAACAAGGGCCGCAGAGTTGGCACTCAAGGAGAGGGTACCCCTTATAACTGTCTCTTCTTCTGGAGGGGCAAGGATGCAGGAGGGGATGCTCTCGTTGATGCAGATGGCAAAGGTCTCTGCTGCCGTGGGAAAATTAAAGGAGGCAGGGGTGCCCTTTGTATCTATCCTTGCAGATCCAACCTTTGGTGGTGTGAGTGCGAGTTTTGCAATGCTTGGAGACATTATCCTTGCAGAACCGAAGAGCCTGATAGGGTTTGCAGGCCCGAGGGTGATACAGGAAACCATAAAACAATCCCTGCCTGAAGACTTCCAGAGGGCAGAGTTTCTACTGCAACACGGGATAGTTGACCTCGTGGTGGACAGGAAGTCGCTCAGAGAGACCCTTTTTAGACTCCTGAAAATGCTCCAGGAGGACAGAAAACCCCCTCCACCCAAGGGTTCAGAATCTCTCGAGGGGGCCTCTGCTGAAGGACAAAATCCATAGATGTTCAACCAGAAGGGGACCACCCGGGAGACCTCTGGACCCGATTACAAAGAGACGATACGGTTTCTCTACGGCCTTACCAAGAGGGGGATAAAGTTAGGTCTCCATAATATAAGAACTCTCCTTGATCTGTTGAAAAATCCCCAGATGAACTACAGGGCTGTCCATGTGGCCGGAACCAATGGCAAGGGCTACACCTGCATGGTGCTGGATGCCCTTTTGAGAGGTATCGGTCTGAGGACAGGGCTGTTCACCTCTCCCCATATGGTGAGGTTTACAGAGAGGATAAAGGTGGATGGTGAAGAGATAGAGACAGATGAGGTGGTCCAGATTGTAAGGGAACTGAGATTAATGATGGAGGAGTATTCCATTCCTGCCACCTTCTTTGAGGTGGTGACAGGTCTTGCCTTTGAACACTTCAGAAGGAAGTCGGTGGAGTGGGCCGTGGTGGAGACCGGCATGGGAGGCAGATTTGATGCCACGAATGTGATACAGCCAGAGGTATCGGTTATTACGAGGATAGGCCTTGATCATCAGGAGTTCCTCGGCAGGACCATCAGAGAGATAGCCTTTGAGAAGGCCGGCATTGTGAAAGAGGCTGTTCCGGTGGTATCGGCCCCGCAGGTGCCTGAGGCGATCAGGGTCCTGGAGGAAGTGGTCAAGCAGAAGGGGGCCAGGATGTATCTTTACGGGAGAGACTTTTATGTAAATATAAAAGATACTGGAATTGGTGGGGTGACTTTTGACTTTTATTCTGAGTCAATCAGTTCACCTCTGAGAGACATAAAGATCCCTGTTACCACCTCTCACAATGCGATAAACACATCCCTGGCCTTACAGGCGATACTTGTCTGCCTCGGTGACAGGTACCTCTCAGAACCACTCGTAAGGCAGACCCTGATGGGCCTCTCTGTGCCTGGCAGGACAGAGTTAAAAGAATATCTTCTTCCCTCAGGGCAACGGAGGTGGCTCCTCTTTGATGGTGCCCATAACCCAGAGGCATCAGAGGCCCTGGCCCGTACGATTAGTGAGGTATACAGGATGCGGTTCAGGAAGGTGGTATTACTCTTCGGGGTGATGGCTGATAAGGATTTGAAGGGAATTCTATCCCCCCTCATTGATGTCTCAGATGAGATTGTCCTCAGCAGACCCTCATATGAGAGGTCTGCCGAGCCAGAAGACCTGGCCAAATACATCCCGGCCCACAGGAGGTACACAGTGATAAGGGACGCCGTGAGGGCCTTCCAGGAGGCCCTCAGGATTGCAGATGAGGAAGACCTTATCGTTGTAACAGGCTCTTTCTATATGGTCGGAGAGGTGAAGGGGGGCCTGGGAGAGAGACAGCAGATGGCAGACCTGAGGGAGGCCCTGTGAGAGGCCATTTATTGCAGATCGTGGTATTGATCTTCTTCCTGTCGTGGCCTCTCATCTCTGTGTCTGAGGGTGTCCAGAAAGGCAAGACAGTAATAAGGGCTGAACAGTTGGAGTGGATACCTCAAGAGGGCTGTTATCTGCTCAGGCAGGGTGTGAGTCTCAGGAGGGATGCTATCAGGATAGAGGCCTCAGAGGTGAGGTACTGTCCTGAGACAGGGACTGTAAAGGCGATGGGTGAAGTCTACTACGAGGATGACAGGGTGGTAATCAGGGCAGAGGATGCGATGGTTGATCTGGTCAATGAGAGGGGGGAACTCCGGGATGCGAGGATCTTTTTTAAGAGGGATGAGTACTGGATCGAGGCCAGAAAGGTCAAGAGGATCGATAAAGAGACCTATATCCTGAAGGACCTCGCCTTTACCACCTGTGATGGTGAGGGTGTCAAGGACTGGTGTTTCACAGGCAGGGAGGCGAAGGTGGTGGAAGGAGACAGTTTGAGGGCCAGGGGGGTCGCCTTCAGGATCAAGGGACTGCCTGTCCTTTACAGCCCATACCTCTGGGCACCTGTTGTGAAGGAGAGAAAGTCAGGGCTCCTGATGCCAGATGTCGGGTTTAACAGTGAAAAGGGGTTTCACTGGAGGCAGCCACTGTATCTGGTGATCTCTGAAAACAGGGATGTAACCCTCTTTTTTGAGACCTACACCAGAAGGGCGATTGGCGAAGGACTGGAATACAGGTATGTGGAGAGGTGGGGGGAGGGGAGGTGGTGGATATACCATCTCTGGGACTGGGACCTCCAGAGGGACTTCTTTGAATTGAGCGGAGGGCACAGGTATAACTCGCCTGGACTCTCAGGTTTTATCAATATGAACCTCCTGAACAGGAGGGAGTTCTACAGGATTTACAGTTACAAACTCCAACTCTGGGGCAAGAGATTTACGGAGTCCACTGCTGAGGTATCACTGAAGAGGCCCTGGGGGAGGATTTATGCAGAGGCGAGGTTCTGGCAGGATACAACTGATGCAGGGACAGGTGAGATCCCCCAGAGGATACCCGTTCTGGGCCTCACAGTCTATCCCTTCAGGACAGGTCCCTTATATGTAACTGCCAGTGCAAGGGCTGGTTACTATTATGCAGAAGACCTGTTCAGGACGGGTAGATTGCAGATTTACCCGAGGGTATATCTCTCCTTGGGTGAGTCATTCACACTCCTGCAGGAGGTTGGATACCGGGGGGATTACTATCACTTAGAAGAGACTGACCCCTCAAGGGGGTCTTTTATGAGGCACACCCTGCTGTCAGAGACCGCATTACAGACGAGACTATACCGAAGATACGGACATCTGCTGGGTATCCTTGAGCCAGAATTGAGATACAGTTTTGTCTCCAACGCAGAAGGGGAGCCTCCTGTGCTGGACAGCAGCGAGGTATATCAGGACGTCTCCCTTCTGGAGGCATCACTGCGGACCTGGTTTTACAGGGATGGTGGCCTCCTTGGAGGTTTTAGACTCACCGCATCCTATGATACCGAAAGGAGCGACC